>DATFAW010000126.1:0-3075 GCA_035254165.1 Paludibacter sp. | reverse complement strand
CTGTTAAAGAAGAAAGTGTTCAATTAACAGATATGCCAATCGAAAAAGAATTCGAAAATGCACAAATGCTAGAAGAAAAATGGACTTCCTTCATGAAACTTCGTGATGATGTATTAAAAGCATTAGAAGAAGCTAGAAATGAGAAGGTAATCGGTAAATCCTTGACAGCTAAAGTGACATTGTATGTAAATGACAAAACAAAAGCTCTTCTTGAATCTGTTCAAGAAAGCTTAACCCAGTTATTTATTGTTTCTGGCTTTGAAGTGGCAGGTGCCTATGACGATGCACCAGAAAATGCTATTAAGCTAGATCACGCAGCAAGTGTGATCACTAAAGCAGATGGTGAAACATGTGAAAGATGTTGGGTTGTGACTCCAGAAGTTGGTCATGACCATGATCATGAAACGCTTTGCCCTCGTTGTGCTGAGGTTGTAAAAACTCATTATTCACACTTAGCTTAAGCAGTTACCCCGTGAATTTTCACGGGGTTTTCCTTTTATTGCTTCCACCGTTAATTGATGCAGTGGTTGTCAAATTGTTTTCCGAGTTGAATTCATCCATAAGGCAATAATATGAAAACTGATCCCAAAATTCGGTTAGATTGCTGTTTTAGGAAAGAGTATGCTAAAATGCAATGGAAGTCATCGCACGTATGGAGGTAAAATTTGTGTTTTATTATTTAATTGCTCTTTTTGTTATCTTATTGGACCAAATTACAAAATGGCTCATTGTAAGTAGAATGGAGTTTGGTGAAAGTATTCAAATTATTGACAAAATCCTTTATATAACCTCCCATCGGAATAGAGGGGCAGCTTGGGGCATTCTACAAGGACAAATGTGGCTTTTTTATGTTATAACTTTAATTGTTATTGTAGGGATCATTATTTATATTCAAAGAGCTGCTAAGGATAAGTGGTTGATGGGTCTTTCACTTGGATTAATGTTAGGTGGAGCGATCGGCAATTTTATCGATCGTGTGATTCGGAAGGAAGTTGTTGACTTTATCCACACATTTATTTTTGGCTATAACTTCCCAGTCTTTAATATCGCGGACTCTGCATTAGTTATTGGGGTCATTTTGTTAATGATACAAATGTTCAGAGATGAACGGGAAACAAAGGAGAAAACTTATGGAGAAAATGGAACACATCATTCTTGAGGATCAAAAAGGGGACCGTATCGATAAAGTGATATCCACTCTAGATCCGGAATGGTCAAGAACACAAGCTCAAGGTTGGATTAAAGAAGGTCATGCCATTGTGAATGGGCAAAAAGTAAAGACAAATTATAAATGCGCTTTACAAGATAAAATTGAAATATCGATTCCAGAGCCGGAAGAACTTGATGTTCTGCCGGAAAAAATGGATTTGGATATTTATTATGAAGATAAAGATGTCCTTGTTGTCAATAAACCAAGTGGAATGGTTGTCCATCCGGCACCAGGGCATGCTACAGGAACCCTTGTTAATGGTTTAATGGCACATTGTAAGGATTTATCCGGCATTAATGGTGTTTTAAGGCCAGGAATCGTTCATCGAATTGATAAAGATACTTCAGGATTGTTAATGGTTGCCAAAAATGATATGGCACATGAAAGTCTTGTGAATCAATTAGTAGAAAAAACAGTAACAAGAAAATATAAAGCCATTGTCCATGGTGTTATTCCCCATGATTTTGGAACAGTGGATGCACCACTTGGAAGGGATCCAAAAGATCGCCAAAGCATGACGGTTGTCGATAATGGGAAACATGCTGTAACCCATTTCCATGTAATCGAACGCTTTAAAGATTTTACGTTAATTGAGTGCCAATTGGAAACAGGGCGTACCCATCAAATTCGCGTTCATATGAAATATATCGGTTTTCCGCTTGCCGGTGATCCAAAATACGGTCCTAAAAAAACTGTGGATTTTGATGGACAGGTACTACATGCTGGAGTTTTAGGATTTACCCATCCGAGAACAAACGAATATTTAGAGTTTGAAGCCCCGCTTCCTGCAGATTTTGAGGCTTTATTAGATAAATTACGAAATAATCGTTGACACTAATATGAATGTACAGTAAGATTATTTTAGTTGAATAGACCTTTAAGAACAGTCCTGTGAGGCTGAGAAGGTAACGGTATATAGAAGCGATGGCTTCTATGCTACATAAACACGTCTACCTCTCACTCACTGGTGAGAGGTTTTTTATTTTAAGGAGGCAGGTGTATCACATGCAAAAAGCACTTGTACTTGATGAGCAAGCTATTCGCAGATCTTTAACAAGAATCGCCCATCAAATCATTGAAAAGAATAAAGGAATTGAAGCTTGTGTCCTCGTAGGAATTCGAACTAGAGGTATCTATTTAGCTAGACGCCTTGCTGAAAGGATTGAAGAGATCGAAGGTAAGTCCATTCCAGTAGGGGAATTGGATATCACATTATATCGAGACGATCTGACCAAAAAGACGGATAACCAAGAACCGCTTGTGAAAGGATCAGAAATTCCAGTTGGAATAACAGACAAACAAGTAATCCTTGTAGATGATGTATTATATACAGGAAGAACAGTAAGAGCCGGAATGGACGCGCTTATGGATATTGGAAGGCCATCTGCCATACAGCTTGCTGTTTTAGTTGACCGTGGTCATAGGGAACTTCCCATTAGGGCAGATTATGTAGGGAAGAACATACCAACATCAAGTTCAGAGAAAATTGTAGTCGAATTAACAGAGGTAGACCAAGAAGATCAAGTAAGTATATACGAAAAATAAATATACCCTTTTAAAAACAGTCCAGTGAGGCTGACAAGGGGGGATTGCCAAATGATAATTCGGCATGTTTAAACCCTTTGTCCTAATACTGGCAAAGGGTTTTTTTATGGAACGGGTATCCTAAATATTGAGGGGGATTTTACATGAATAATAAAGCAATTTTAGATATAAATGATGTTCCAAAACCAGGCCAATGGCTTACATTAAGCTTACAACATTTATTTGCGATGTTTGGTGCAACTATTTTAGTCCCATATTTAGTCGGTCTTAGTCCTGCAATCGCGTTAATTTCCAGTGGATTAGGGACATTAGCATTCCTA
>DATFAW010000125.1:0-4041 GCA_035254165.1 Paludibacter sp. | reverse complement strand
CAAATGATTGAAATTGTTCATTATACTCTGAAAAAACACTTGATTTAATATCAGATTTTGCCAATTTATCAAGTTCTTTGTTTATCACACGATAAGCACCGTTACTATTGTCAGCATGAACATAAATACCTTTACCTGCTAAAGCAATTTCTTTGCACATTTGCTCATTAAGTTTTGAGACCACTACATTTCCATCTTTGTCTTTCCAAAAACTCATAGTTCCCGGAACCGGAATTGGCGCCCCATCAACTTTTCCCATACCAATTACGTTAACCATAATATTATTCTCAGCAGCCAGTTTTGCTGCTCCAATTGCATCATCCTCGTGGTTTTCACCATCAGTAATCAGAATTATTGCCCTTCCAACATTACTTTTTTGTCCAAATGATTTTATTGCTAAATCGATGGCACTTCCTATGGCAGTACCCTGACGCGGAACTAGTTGAGGTGATATGTTCGACAAAAACATTTTGGCAGACACATAATCAACCGTTATTGGCAATTGCGTGTAAGCATCGCCGGCAAAAACTACCAAACCTATTTTATCATCGTTCATATCATCAACCAACTTTGATAAAACCTGCTTAGCGTTCTCCAATCGGCTTGGCAATACGTCTTGTGCTAACATGGAATTCGAAACATCCAAGGCAATCATAACTTCAATTCCTTTGCGTTTTTCTTTCTCCACTTTTGTTCCAAATTGCGGCTGAGCTAAAACAAGAATAAGCATAAATATAGCAGCCACTTGAAAATAAAACTTAAGCTGTGGTCGAATTACCGAAACATTGGGCATTAATTGAGCCAGCAAATTCGGATTCCCGAATTTGACAATATTGCGACGTTTCTGGATACTGGTATAAATGAATACGCCTATTAATATCGGTATTAAAAGGAGTAAAAATAAATATTCTGGATGAGCAAATCTAAACATTTTGTTTTTAAATAGTTTAAAAAGTTCGTTAGTTTCGGGTTCTGTAATCTTATTTCTTTGTTCTTTGGCCTTAAATCTTGACGTAATTAAGGAATTCGTCTAAAAATCGTATTCCTCAAAAGTACTTCTAAGGTCAAAAACAGAAATGCAAGCAAGCTAAACACATAGAATTGTTCATCTTTCTTATTGTACTCATGAACTTTTATTCTTGTTTTCTCCAATTGATCAATCTCCTTGTAAATGTTTCGAAGCTTAGAATTATCTGTGGCTCCAAAATACTTACCTCCTGTAAGACTAGCGATGTTTTGTAAAGATTTTTCATCAAACTCTGATTGAACTTGCTGATACTGAATCCCCATTGGAGTTTGAACCGGAATATTAACAACACCTCGTGTACCGACACCAATTGTATAAATCCTGACCCCAAATGTTTTAGCAATTTCGGCAGCAGTTATTGGAGCGATATCACCACTATTATTTGAGCCATCTGTCAACAATATGATAACTTTCGATTTTGCTTTACTATCTTTTATCCGATTTACAGCATTAGCTAAACCAAGTCCAATAGCTGTTCCATCTTCAATTAATCCATATTTTACCCCATTAAACAAATTAATTAATACAGCATGATCGATTGTCAACGGACATTGAGTAAAACTTTCGCGGGCAAAAACAACCAGACCAATATTATCGTTTGGACGAGATAAAATAAATTCTGACGCTACAGCCTTGGCAGCCTCTAATCTATTTGGTTTCAAATCTTCGGCCATCATTGTACCCGAAAGGTCTAATGCCATCATTATGTCAATTCCTTCTGTATTTTGCGTTCGCCAACTATTCGAAGCTTGAGGGCGAGCCAAAGCAATAATAATACAAGTTATGGCTAACGTTCTCAAGACAAACAGGCTGTGTCTTAACTTTATTTTCTTGCTTTTTGGAAACTGTTTCAGATTGCGGTGTGTAGAAATTTGCAAGCTCGCATCCGAATCATGCATCTCCCAAACGTACCAAAACACGATTGGAATAAGCAGCAACAGTAAAAACAGATATTCTGGGTTATGAAATGTCATTGTTATCTTATGATTATATATAAAAATGAGAACTGAAAATCGATTATTTCTTCTCGTTTACCTCTTCGTTTTTAATTTCTTCCACCGGTTTATCATCTTCTACTTTTGTTTGATTAATAAACAAATACGCATTTTGAAGACTTAATTCGTGCTCATCAGGCATTGCATTCCATTTTGCAAACTTTACCAAATTAGCCAATCTCAAAATCTGTTGCAAACTAAGATAAGTCGACTTTTGCTCAACACGCAACATCCGCAAATGTTCCAGAATTTCTTCGGAAGTCATTTCCAAACTATTAATATTGAATACTCTTTCAATATATTCACGAATAACATCTGTCAATTCTGTATGAAATTCTTTGGATCTGCCTTGTTGCCAAGGTTTTTCTTGTTTGATTTTATCCAGTTGATTTAATGCTACCACATGTGCCGGCAAAAGCAATTTTATTTCCTTATCGTTCAACACTGGTTTTTTCTTGAAATACCTTCTATATATCACATAAGCCAAAACCAACAAAGCCAGAATGACCAGCACGAAAAACACTTTCAACATAAAGTCTTTCCAATCAAACTTCGGAGTAAAAACTGTTTTAATATCGGCAATTTTATGAGATGCAGTGTCGATTTTGAATGGTTGGACAACTTTAAGCGAAAGAGATTTGGACCAAACAGTATCTCCATCGAGAACAAAAGGAAAAGGAGGAATGTATAACAGCGAGTCTTTAAACGACGTAACTACATAATGCTGAGATATTATCAAATGTCCATCGGGAGATTTAACTGTATCCGTTTTTACAGGTTCTACAGTTTCCAACCCACCTATTATTGAGTCGGAGAAAAGGGGCATGATTACTTTCTGTTTTGGCTGTTGCGAAACCTCAAAAGTTAAACGTGTTTGACTTCCAATCCAAATAACAGTGGAGTCTAAACGTGCATTAACGGTTATTTTCTGCGCCCACAAGTCAACATGTGCAAAAGATATGACAAGAAGAAACAACAAAAGGAATTTTCTCATACAAATATTTAATTATTCAATTTCCAATTTTACAATTTACAAATATCTAATGTCCAAATTTTCAAATTGGCGTATTTTCAAATAAACTTAAGCTCTCATTTTAAATAATTTCATCAAAGCCTTAACATAGTCTTCGGAGGTACTCATAGAAACCATATCAACTCCTGACTTCATGAAAGATTTTTGTAAAGCTAACTGGCCTTCGCCCCAAGCATGTTTAAATGTTGTTCGAAGCCTTTTATCGGAAGTATCTACCCAGATCCGTTCGCCGGATTCAGCGTCTTTCAACTTAACCAAACCGACATTAGGTAATTCGGTTTCACGGATATCATAAACCTGCAAAGCCACAACATCATGTTTCCGGCTTGCTATAGTCAATTCCCGTTCAAAATTGGTATCAATAAAATCGGAAACAATGAATGCAGTTGAACTTTTCTTGATTGCATTAGTGAAATAACGCAATGCTCCCGCAATATCTGTTTTGGTACTTTCGGGTTGAAAGTCGATCAACTCCCTGATAATGTGAAGAACATGTTTCCGACCTTTTTTAGGCGGAATAAATTTTTCAATTTTATCAGAGAAAAAAATCACCCCGATTTTATCATTGTTTTGAATAGTTGAAAAGGCAAGCGTAGCAGCTACTTCGGTAAAAATATTTTTTTTCAGTTGAGATACAGTACCAAACTCGCGACTACCGGAAACGTCAATCAGCAATACCACCGTCAACTCACGTTCTTCTTCGAAAACTTTTATATACGGATGTCCAAACCGCGCAGTTACATTCCAATCAATCGACCGGATATCGTCACCATATTGATATTCACGCACTTCAGCAAAAGTCATACCACGACCTTTAAAAGCCGAGTGATATTCGCCTGCAAAAATATTTTTCGACAAGCCACGTGTCTTAATCTCTATCTTCCGTACTTTTTTTATTAATTCACTGGTTTCCACGTATTCAATTTGCTAATTATTAATTACCAATTTTCAATTACAATCCACAAACAGACGATTGCCAATTGTCA
>DATFAW010000124.1:0-5766 GCA_035254165.1 Paludibacter sp. | reverse complement strand
ATATAAAAGTTGTTATTTTGCAAACAACATGCAGAACTATACCGATTTAAAATCAAATGAAGCCCAATTCTTATCAGCTGTTGGCATTAGACTTCAACAGTTTTGTTTTTTAGTTCAATTCTTTGAATCTTGCTGGGAAGCTTATATATCAGTCTATACTGTCTCCGGTGATTACCGAAGATGGATAAAAAAGCAACGTAAAGACGATGTTTTCCCAGACATAGAGACCATGTTGATTTTTATCCTGTCTTACATGAAGAATAATCTATTGCTGCAAGCACATGCTGCTGCGTTCAAGATGAATCAACCCCAAGCGAATCTGTGGATTAATTTGTCAAAGAAAGTTCTGAACAATACACTGGAAAGGGCAATTAAATTACTTATTATTCCAAACCAGATTTGTTATTCATAGAGAGTATTCATTTAACAGCTAATTCATACTATCACATTTATTCCAATAGCCTGATTTCATAAAGACAACTTTTCCTATTTCATCAACAATAATTAATATCATAAGCTACGAGTTAATCTATAGCAATCCGTATCAATGGTGCTTATTTCCCTCTAATAAAATTATCAGATCATTACGAGTGAATATTTTTCAATTCAGACTCGTAATGATTAGCAAAAAAGAATTACCAACATAACATTCTAACGTCACTTCAAACAAACAACGCTAGAGTGGTTCACAAGAAGTCACGCATACATTTTGCTGGTAAACACAGGCTATTAATCCGGTACAGCAACCTCCGTCAAAATACCATGCAGGAATACCTGATGTTGCACAGCCATGTAATTTGCCTCCAGAAATTTGTTTTTGTTCTTCTCTGCTAAGTTTCTTTCCAATCAATCCAATTGTTTTCATATTTCAATAATTTAAAAGTTATAATGTAGTAGTTGCAAACCACATCTTTATTTTGTTTATTCAATGGCAACTATAAGCACCGTGCACTGAACTTATCATTGAATTTTTCGTATATAATTCATTTCGGAATTTACTCCAGAAGAAAATACTGTAAATCTGTAATATTATAAGCATCGGGTAATTGATGCCCATTAATAAAAATGGTAGGCGTAAAGTTAATATCCATATCATTACACCATTTGAACATAGCTTCTATTTTATCTGCTTGTTTTCCGTGATCTGCATTCATGGGATATTTCGCAGAAAATTGGTCGTAATCTTTTTTGTCGGCCAAGTACCAATCATCCAATGCCTGTTTGATTATTTTATCATTTTTATTTTGATGCTTTATGGACAACAAATGATCAACGGGGTTAAAAGCGTAGTGATTAGGATCATTAGGTGTAGTGAATATTATCTTGACTTTTAAATCTGGTATCTCGTCCATTAATTTTTCTATTTTCGGGTGTGCTTTAGCACAAGGTCCGCAATAGGGATTACAAACTTTTATCAGTGTATTCGTTGCATCTGGATTTCCTAAATCAATACCAATGCCATCGGTTGAAACTGTTATTTGTTTCTGCTTCTTTAAAAGAGTGTCAAATATCTCCGAATTAAATTTAATTCGGAAGTGTTCTCTTTTTGTATTTTTAGCTTCCTGTAATTTCAATAAATATGGTTTTAAAGTATACCAGAGTAACACAGGAATGAGATAAAGCAGAATACTCTTAATGATTACTTCAACTGAAAACTGATTTAATGGTAGCAATAGTTCGTTAGCAATAACATTGACACCCCCAAACAGCAATAATGCTTGTACCGAAAGACAAAGCACACACCACTGTTTGGCAATTTTACCCTGATAATAAATAGAAAATACAGTATAGGGTAATGCCAAAATATTCAAGTAGGCAATGATTGCAATAGCATTGGTAAGTGGACCGGCAAAAAGTAAGGTTAACAATCCACCTGCAAAATAGAAAAAGCCAACTTCGCTCCAACTTAACCAACTAAACAACTTAGATTGTTTTCCACTCAGGATAGCATCGCAGTTTCCTTTTACAATGCCTGTACATACCTTGTGAAGAAGTGGATTATTGCTATCAATCTCGTACCAAAGCAGTAACGACGTAACGATAACTCCTGCAAATAAGATCAGATATTGAAAGTACACAGGCACAACAGCATTAATTTCGGACATCTCAATGTTTCGTTGCAAGAATAATAAAGAGATAAGCGTAAGCAACACAAACAGTGACACCGGGACTAAATTTTTAATAAAAGATTTTCGTCTGGCTATTTCAAAGTCTTTTTCGCCCGACTGCTCATTTTTTTCGGCTATCAGATAAATTCCGTCCCATCTTTTCTGAAAGGTTTCTTTACTTTCTGCAAGCTCTTTATTTTGTTTGGTAGAATATAGCTTTAGCTCTTTTTCTGAAACTTCTGTAACTATTTCCAACGGATTTTCGACACTACCGGTATAAGCCATAAAAGGTGTGGGAAGTTGGTCTATTTCTGAGGGTTCTATTTTCCCTGCTGCATTAGCAATATTCCAACGAGTTAATGAGTCACTTATGCAGAGTAAACTTGGCCAATCGGGATGATTTTGCAAAGTTTCATCTACTGTAGAGCTAGCTACTTTTACATTAAGTAATTTTAAAAAGGCGATAGTTGCCTTTACATTGGGTTCGTATCTGTTGAACATATTTGTTCTATTTAAGTATTATATTTAAAGTAAGCAAAACATCAAAACACCCGATAACAGCCGTTACCTTCTATGTTTCTTGTATATTTCCAACCGTGTGGGACAATGGCAAACAATTTTGGTTCCGTAATTCATGTTGTATCGGCACAAGTGATTGGCACATTTTACAAAAAGGACTTTAGCTCCCACACAGCGGGTTACATGCACTTTTAAGCAGGAGCTATTGTTTTTGTCGAGCAAACATTCAAAGTCTTTCTTGCAGTGAGTGGTCTTTTTTAAAATTTCAGGATCAATTTTCATCGTGGGTTTGTATGTTCTTTGTTGCCTATTACTATCATAGTTCTGTTTATGTAAGCGAACGGGGCTATAAATTACGAATAACTATTTACTGCGAACTGATCAAATAGCTTTTACCAGTGTTTTGACGATGAGATGCAGAATGCTGTTTTTGAACTCATCTACTTTAACCAGCCCTAAACCTACTTGCTTCAATGCATTCATCTGGATTACTTCATTCTTAGCCATTACCAGAAACTCAAGGTCTTCAGCCGACATTTTACCGGCAGCCAATTCTTGTTCCCAGATTTGAATATCTGTTTTCAAACTATCCACCAGTTTAAATCCATCGGCTTTAGCTTCATTCAGATAATTTTGAACGTTTGTCGTAGCGAGGTTGGTTACTCCATCTTTAAGTGCAACTAATATGGCCGGAAAATTCAGGTCTCCCATAATTGTTAGTTTTTAGTACCCCTAGCCCCTAAAGAGGAAAAAAGCTACTATTGTTTTTAATATATTTTGATTCATTCTTTCTGTTTAATTTCTTTCTCGCCTTTAAGGGTCGAGAGTTTTAAGTTCCCCTTTAGGGGTTAGGGGTCTTTATTTTATGACTTTCGAGTCCGGCAAGTTGATCGAATGCCTCATCAATAATTTTCTTTTCTTCCCGCACAAAGACCGCATTTAGCTTATGCTCATTTTGCCACCTTTTGATAAATCCGCCTAACAGATGACCGTTAGCATCTAATAGTTTATCCCACATTTTGAGGGAAATTCCGTTCTGGGGGCGGTTCTTCTCGTACTCGTAGACTTTTTGCAATTTAGTCTGCAAATCCTGCACAGTCCTTTCGTGGGTGGTGTATTCATCGGTTGCCAAGTCCATGGTATTCATCGCATCTACTTTCAGCGAGGTAGTCTGCGTGTAGGCATACTGGTCGAACGAGGAAATGGTGGCACAAGCGGTGAACGAAAGCAAAAAGAGAAGCAGCATCAGATTACGGATCAGTGCTGATAAGTTGTTTTTCTTCATAATAGATTTTTTAGTTTTCTACGATTGATAGTTGTTCTCTTGTATTGATGTTATCTTAACTTTTTTTCGAAAATGATTTTCATTCTGGTCACGCGAGTTACGATTCTCGGTATTCCTATATTATTGCGAGTTGGAACTCTCAACACCCGGTGCATACTATACACTACGGCTAACTTCGGGCTATAAAAAACAGCAGAAACATCTCACGATTCCAGAAGTATGCTTTTCTTTTGCTGTGAAAGGTATTTCACAAGATAGGAGTTTGCCTTTTTTCGGTAATCATCCGCATCCGATTCCCAACGTTCATTTACAGTTGGAGATATGGATTCGTTGTAATGAATGCCATTCCCAATTTTTCGGTCATGGCTTCCGTACAACATATAGAGCTGGTTCATTGAATTATGCATTTTATCTAATGGATTTGGTTGAATACTGATGTAATCATTAAACTCCAATCCCACATCTTTCGCTTTTTCAATCATCCATAATAAGGCGCAATCGGACAATCCGTGCTGATGATAGCTACCACCAACATCGCAATGCACTCCGGCAAACCACATTTGTTCCATCGTTTGTCCGGCTTCTTTGTCTTCCTTGTCTTGTTTCCAGAGTGTTGGCAAAAAAGGCTCGCGATGGTCATCAATCGAAACTGCATGATAGCCATAATCAATATAGCTGCTTAGCTTCACATCGTGAAACTGGCAATCCAGAATATCCTTGTTGAATGTATGAAACCCTTTCAATGGCACGCCCAATGCACCTACCGTATCCCACACCCCAATAAACTTGATCCTGACTTCAGGATGACAGTATTTTTTCCTAAAATCCATGGCTTCTTTAGCACTTGGGTGAGAAGCTTTATCCCGCCGTCTGTAAAGATCAAATGCCATGTTTATCTGATCTTCATTTTCACGGGTTAATAAACCACTATTGCGAATTAATCCGGCAACGCTTCGAGCCGTATAAGCTCCACGACTAAAACCAAAGAGATAGATTTCATCGCCCGGTTCGTAATGACAAACTATGTGCAGATAGGCATCAACGATATTTTTATTGATACCTATGCCAAACGCTCCTCCAGCCAAATGATCATACCAATCGGTTCCCACACCGGGATCGTAAAACGGAATCTGAACAACACCATCAGTGCTCTTGCAGGATATTAATTTCTTAACCTGATAGACGTTGGTTGGGGAGATAACCCCTTCGTCCGTTTCGTTCGGTTTGTTCCAGGTTCCATCGGAACATGTAATTATTCGTTTCATAGCAATGACGGTTCTCGTTGATTATAAGTATTAGGGGGTTGTGCTAATCTTAAGCACAACCCTTAAAAAAAGAGTTATTTGGCTTCGGCTACTACCTGTGTAAGATTAAAACCGGTTACCATTGCATCGATAATCAGCCCAAGTACCAAATCAATAAGAAATGCTTCCATTTTTTCCGAAAGGATAGGAATGTCGATCAAATTGTTAATCAGCGGTACTAGTCTGTCTTTTATTTCTTTTGCTTCATCAGGCGAAATGCCATCAGTTGCATCATGCACTAAATCATAGTACTCATTGGGTAAAAGCTGATATAACTCTCTATCAATCCAATGAATAATCTTACAAAAAACAATTTGCTCTTTTTCATCTGACAGCAACGGGATTTTGACTTTTTCACTCGCTTTTCTTGCCAAAGCCATCACTTCTTCATCAGTAAGCATTTTGCATGTTACTGACATGTCTGTTTTAATTTGCTCCAACTGGGATGGAGTTAACGTAATTGATGACATAATATTGATTTTAAAAGTTGTTTTTCCCTACTCTCTTTCGGATTTTCGGGCTGTTCCGCTTTGTTCTTTTTATCTATCTG
>DATFAW010000123.1:0-2312 GCA_035254165.1 Paludibacter sp. | reverse complement strand
CATGCGCTAAATGGTATTGATTTAATTTTTAATGAAGGTGAGTTTGCCTCTATTGTTGGGCCGTCAGGATCTGGAAAAACCACTTTGCTCAATATTATAGGCGGACTGGATGATGCAACCGAAGGTGTTGTATTGATTGATGGAGTGAATATTACTGCCCTGAGTGCCAAAAAAAAAACTGAGTTCAGAATGAATAATATTGGATTTGTGTTTCAGTCATTTAATCTGATCCCGGTGCTAACAGTAAAAGAAAATATCGAATTTGTCATGCAATTGCAAGGTGTATCGAAAGAGGCAAGAGAGAAACGAACGATAGAACTAGTTGATGCAGTGGGGTTAACTGATAAAATGAATAGCCGCCCGAATAAATTATCAGGTGGACAACAACAGCGAGTTGCTGTGGCAAGAGCATTGGCTTCAAAACCAAAATTTATTTTGGCCGATGAACCAACTGCTAATCTGGATACAACATCTGCTGAAAACCTGTTGGAAATTATGGAAAAACTGAATAAAGAAGAAAATGTAACTTTTGTTTTTTCCACCCATGATGCACGTGTGATGAAAAAAGCAAGAAGGATTATTACGATTGAGGATGGTAAAGTAATAGAGGATTTTATTAAAGAAAAATAGAATGCGCTTTTCGAGCTAAATTCAAGAAAAACAAGAATGTATGAAGCAATCAATGTCTAAAAAGCTGTTTCTGTTTTTGGTTTTCCTACCCTTGTTTTTGTCAGCTCAGGATTCTACCAAGGTGAGAAATTTTGTAGTTAGCGGTTACGTGAAGGATATGCAAACCTTTATTCTTTCTAATGTTCAAACTAACCATACGTGGGCAAATCTCATTCACAACCGATTAAATTTCAAATGGTTTATTTCACCGTCATTTACTGCGTCTTTAGAACTCAGAAATCGGTTTTTGTTTGGGAATATGCTTCGTAATTTTCAAGGATATAATAAAACTTTTGAAATTGATAATGGCATAATTTCTTTATCGAAAAATTTGATAGATCAGAGTGATTGTCTTTTAAATACAACTGTTGACCGCCTGTGGTTGCAATACTCCTCAGATAAGTTTCAAGTCACTCTTGGAAGGCAGCGAATAAACTGGGGGCAAACTTTTGTTTGGAATCCAAATGATATTTTTAATAGCTATTCGTTTTTTGATTTTGATTATGAAGAAAAACCTGGGAGTGATGCTGTTAGAATGCAGTATTATTCGAGTCCAACTTCTGTTATAGAATTAGCTGCGAAATCTAATAATCAGCATAAAGCAACAATTGCAGGTTTATATCGTTTCAATAAATGGAATTATGATTTACAGTTTATTGGAGGTGTTGTAGACCAAACTGATATGGTAATAGGGACTGGTTGGTCAGGACAACTTGGATCTGGCGGTTTCAGGGGTGAGGCGAGCTATTTCATACCTACAAAGTGTTTAAGCGTAAGCGATAGTGTTGGTATCTTTTTGGCTTCTATAGGTTATGACTACACATTTAAGAATTCTCTATTTTTACAGCTTGAAGTACTTTACAATGGGAATAACAAATCTACAAATGTCTTTTCGTTAGATCAATTGTCATCCACTAATTTGAGTGCGAAAAATCTTTTTCTGCCGGACTTTTCGATCTTTTTTTCGTTGTCTTATCCAATTTCTCCACTAGTGAACTGTTCTTTGGCAGGAGTTGCGAATCCTAAAAATGAATTATGTTTTATAATTCCTTCAATCAGTTTTTCGTTAAAAGAAAATCTGGAATTGTCACTTACTTCCCAGATAATAAGAAGTTTAGGTGTGTCAAACTTGGCCACTCAAAATTATAATTTTATATATGCCCGGCTAAAGCAGAGTTTTTAGATACTAACCTTACAATTATCTGTTTAGAATGATATAGGTTGTCTGTAAAAAAAAAATAAGGGCAGATTGCCTGTCCTTGTATAAAGTTTAATTTGTTTTTCTTCTTTAGAATCTGCCGGATTTTCAACCCCAGGCAGTGGCATTTCAATTTTATAATTTGCCGGTTTTTTCGATTTTGTATTGTTAAATTGAATTATCGCCATTTAGCAGAATGTCAACATAAGGCTGAATGATTCTCAACTCGGAAATTTCCACTTTGCTTGCTATCAGTTTATGCAAAGTTAAGTTCATGTAAAATGTATCTACTGAAGCAAACAAGTCTTTATCGTTTGCTTCATACATAAACATAGAATCCAATTCGAGTGTTCCGGTAAATATATTTATATGCAGGTATCGTATAACAACCTTTTCCCCAGTTAGTTCCTTGCAGTGCTTTTCAATATATTTTTGCAACAGGAGA
>DATFAW010000122.1:0-5547 GCA_035254165.1 Paludibacter sp. | reverse complement strand
CCGGGCTGCACTGCTTCCAAAAGTCAATTTCAACGGTAGTTTTACGGACAATCTCCTATTACCCACTACTGTACTCCCCGGCGAATTTGTAAACAAACCGGGAACCAACATTGCCGTACAAATGGGAGTTCAATACAGTTCCAATGCCGTATTGAATATCAGTCAGGTTTTATATAATCAAACCGCACTGACAGCTCTTAAACTATCGAAGCAGTCATCAAAACTAAGTGATTTGACGGTAGAAAAAGCAAGCGAGGATATTGCGTTTGAAGTTGCCAAACTTTACGCACTAACCCAAACTACTGCCGAACAACGCAAACTGATTGATGGGAACATTGCCCGCACCGAACGCCTGAGGGATATTACCAAAATAACCATCGAAAACGGCATTGGCAAACAAGTGGACCTGGACCGGGTAAATGTAAATCTCGAAAATCTTTATACACAACAAAGCAACACCCAATCTACACAGGAACAACAGCTTAACATGATCAAATATATGCTTGACCTGCCACTGGAACAAAACATTGTATTGACCGATACGGCAGGCATGCAATTATTGAAAAAGACACCTGTATTGCAGTCGGATTTCTCGAATCACGTAAGTATCCGTTTGCTTGAATCGCAAAAGGAACTCAATGTCTTGAATCAAAAGATCATTAAAGACGGCTATCTGCCTACTCTTTCGTTATCGGGACAAGCTGCCTACCAGGGAATGCAAAACAATTTCAGCAATTATTTTAAAAATGATTCAAAATGGTATCCGATGGGAAACTTCGCAGTAACGCTTGCGGTTCCCGTATTTGACGGTTTCGAAAAACGGGCAAAATCACGTCAGGCCGCGCTGGAAACAAAGAAAACACAGGAAACATTGGCTAGTACAAAGGAAAGCTTCAGCATGAATTACAAAAATGCCCTGAACAACTACCTGAACAATCAAAATACGGTTCGCAGACAGAAACAAAACCTGGAGCTGGCAGAAAAAGTATATAAAGAAACAGCACTTAAATACCGTGAAGGCTTAGCAGCCATGAGCAGTTTGCTGCAAGACGAAATGAGTCTTAGCAGTGCCCAGGGAAGTTACCTTACAGCTTTATATAATTTCAAAGAAGCAGAACTAAAAATCATGTCGCTCAACGGAGAAATTAAAAATCTGATCAACGGATAAAAATAAAGCAACCAATATCAATAAAACAGTCAGAAAAAAACAATATAAGGATATGAAAAAAACAACAATCATCACAAGTGCAGTTATAGTCGTACTGCTAGGCTTAATGACCTGGACGCTGGCAACTAACAAAAAAGTAATCGATACACGCAAAGAAGTAAAAACAACTCAAAGCGACATAGCGGTTACCGTGGCTCCGGTACAAATGAAAGAAACGAATGGCAACCTGGAATTGGTAGGAACTGCCCAACCCAGTAAAGAAGTGAGTGTAGCTTCTGAAATCGCGGGAAAAATAGTCCGGGTAAATTTTAAAATGGGTGACTTCGTCAACCAGGGAAAGGTATTAGCTCAAATTGATGATACCTATAAACGGTTGGCTTACGATAATGCAAAGCTAACTTACAATAAATGTAAAGAAGATCTTAACCGTTACGAAGCATTGCGCAAAGGCGATGCGGTTTCCGATACACAATTGCGTGATATCCGGTTAGCTTACGATAATGCAAGCATCCAACTGGAAAATGCCAAGAAACAATGGGACGATACTAAAATTGTAGCACCTTTCAGTGGTTATATTACTTCGCAAAACACCGAGCTGGGGGCTTATGTAAATGCTGGTACAGTGGTTGCCGGAATTGCCGACATTGCTAAACTGAAAGTGGTTTTGGATGTGGCCGAATCGACCGCATACGAACTTCGCCAGGGCCAGCAGATAAATGTTACCACGGATGTTCAACCCGGTGCAGAATATAAAGGAACAATTGCCAACATCAGCCCGAAAGCAAGTGCATCACACACTTATCCGGTAGAAGTATTGATTCCCAACAACGGTAAAAACAAGCTGAAAGCCGGAACTTATGTAAACGTAAGCGTAAACATGGGCAAAAGCGGAAAAGCGTTAATGATTCCGCGTGATGCTATTGTGAGTAGCGTGAAAGATCCTTCGGTCTATATTATCGAAGGGCAGGTTGCCAAACTGGTAAAAATTACTACCGGTCGTAATTTCAACTCAAGCCTGGAAGTTGTTGCCGGTCTGAAAGAAAGCGACAAAGTGGTAACTAACGGACAAATCAACCTGACTGATGGTGCTAAGGTTTCCGTAATCAACTAATTCTCAATATTACTAAGTGTCCTGAAATTATTATTGATATATTATTTTTCAATAACTTTCAGAGAGTAAAACTTGTAACCCGTAACTAATTTCTTGTAACTATTTTATTATGAATATAGTAGAAACCTCCATAAAAAAACCGTTGATAATCGCCGTAATCTTTACGCTGCTGACTCTCGGAGGATTGTTGTCGTTCAACATGCTCAATCTGAATCTGCTGCCTAAGTTCGAGTTGCCTATCCTGACGGTACAGACCATTTATCCCGGAGCCGGAGCATCGGAAGTGGAAACTTCGGTAACCAAAAAGATTGAAGATGCACTCTCAACGGTAGAAAACTTAAAAAAAATCAGTTCCACCTCCATGGAAGGAGTGTCCGTAATTGTAATTGAACTGAACGAAGGAACCGACGCCAATCTGGCTGTGCAGGAAGCTCAGCGTAAGATCTCTGCCATTAAAACCAACTTGCCTACCGATATAAAAGAACCATCAATTACCAAGCTGGCACTCGACGAAAGGCCAATTCTGAACGTGGCAGCCTCATCGTCAATGCCTTCCACCCAGTTTTATAAACTGGTAGAAGACCGTATTCAGTCGCGCCTGGCAAAATTGCCGGGTGTGGGTGCCATAAAAATGACCGGGGGGAAAGAACGTCAGATCAAGGTAAATATTGATGCTGAAAAACTGAAAGCCTATAAACTATCGGTTTTGCAGGTACTCTCTGTTATCCAGTCTGCCAATATGGAAATTCCGGCCGGGAATGTAGAAAACACGAAATCGGTTTACTCGGTGCGTTTGGCAGCAAAGTTTGCAAGCCTCGACGAACTTCGTAATACGGTAATTGCCATCACGCCCAACGGCGGTAAAGTGAAGATACTGGATGTAGCCGAAGTGGAAGATGGTTTGGCGGAACAAAAACTGATTAACCGTATCAACGGACGGGATGCTATCGGACTTTCTATTCAGAAACAGAGCGATGCCAATGCCGTAAAAGTTTCGGATTTGGCCAAAGAAGAATTGAAAAAAATAGAAAAAGAATATGCAGCCAATCACGTAAAATTCGAAATTGCTACAGACGACTCGATTTTTACCCGCGCTTCGGCCGATGGTGTGGTTGAAGATCTTATTCTGGCTATTTTAATTGTTGCTGTTGTTTGTTTCATCTTCCTGCACAACATAAGAAGTGCACTGATTGTAATGATTGCGGTGCCACTCTCTATTATTCCTGCTTTTATCGGCATGTATATATTGGGATTCTCGTTGAATATGATGTCACTGATGGCTTTGTCGCTGGTAGTAGGTATTCTTGTCGACGACTCCATTGTGGTAATTGAGAATATGTTCAGCCACATGGAAAAAGGAAAAACAAGATGGCAGGCTGCACTCGACGGTTGTAAACAAATTATGTTTACCGCTTTGGCTATTACGCTGGTAATTGTGGTGGTATTCCTTCCTATGGGACTTAGCGGTGGATTGATCGGGAATATCCTGAAAGAATTTGCAATTCCTATTGTGATTGCAACTTTATGTAGTTTGTTGGTATCGTTTACGGTTACTCCACTTCTTATGTCTCGTTTCGGAAATATGCCTGATGATACCCGTCAAACACTGTTAGCCCGTTTCTCCCGTTTTGTTGAACGCACTTTCGATTCAGTAAAAAACTGGTATGGAAATGTATTGGGCTGGGGACTGAAACATAAAGCTACAGTTTTGGGAATAACAATAACACTGTTTTTTGCTTCGTTTGCATTAATTCCAGCCGGGTTTATTGGATTTGCCTTTATGCCTGATAGTGATAAAGGAGAATACGTCGTGACATTGGACATGAACCCGCAGGTAACATTGTATCAGAATAACCAAATCACCATGGAGGCTGAGAAAATTATCAAAAGCATTCCCGAAGTTGAAAGTGTATTTACCAACGTAGGAACATCTGCAACCACTACCAAGAACAATATAACCACCATAACAGTTAAGCTGGTGGATAAAACAAAACGAAAACTGGGTGTTCAGGAATATGCTGCCTTGACCAAAGACAAAATTATGAAAGCCATTCCGGGTGTGCGTGCGCGTGCTACCCCAGCTTCCACTGGAGGAGGAACGGATGAACCTATCCAGCTCATCGTGCAAGGTGCCGACTATGGAAAAGTTCAGGAAACTGCTGCAATGATTTTAAATACTGTTCGTCATATCCCGGGAACTTCGGATCCGAAGTATTCAATTGACGATCCTCGTCAGGAAGTACAGATAAAACTCGACCGCGAAAAAATGTCGGCATTTGGATTATCAGTAAGTGAAGTTGGCTCTACGCTTCGTACCGCCTTAAATGGAAACGACGACTCGAAATACAAAGAAGGAAACTTTGAATACAACATCCGCGTTGGTATTGATAATTTTGACCGTACAAAATCGGACGATGTATCCAAGCTGACATTTGTAAATAAAAAAGGAGAGTTGATTGAATTGAACCAGTTTGCCGAAATTGGCTACGGATTAGGAGCATCTGCACTTGAACGTACCGACCGTATTTCGTCTATTACCGTCAAGTCTAATGTTATCGGCCGCCCTTCGGGAACAGTAGGTGCTGAGATTGAAGCAGCTATTGCCGGTAAAATTCCGGCCGGCATCGAGATTAAACGAAGTGGGATGATGGAGCAGCAGGATTCAGCTTTCGGTAGCCTTGGATTTGCTTTCCTGGCTGCAATTGTCCTGATTTATTTGATCATGGTGATGCTCTATAACTCACTGACCGATCCATTGATTGTATTGTTCTCAATTCCATTGTCGATGATTGGTGCATTTCTGGCACTGGCATTGACCATGAATACACTGAACATTTTCAGTATTATTGGGTTGATTGTACTCATCGGGCTTGTGGCCAAAAATGCGATTCTGCTAGTCGACTTCACCAACCATTTGAAAAATGAAGGACTGAGCACTTACAGGGCACTTATTGAAGCAGGAAAAGAACGTATGCGTCCGATTTTGATGACCACCTTTGCCATGATATTCGGTATGTTGCCTATCGCTTTAGCTGCAGGTAATGGAGCCGAGATGAAAAACGGTATGGCGTGGGTTATTATTGGAGGATTAGCCAGTTCGATGATACTTACGTTGGTGGTAGTGCCTGTTGTGTACTATGTTTTTGACCGCTTGGGCGCAAAAAGACGTGAACATCGCCGAAAAGGATTAATTAAAAAGGTAAAGAAAAGACAACTTGAAGCAAGCATAGTGTAAATAAGTTTACTAAACAACGACTATGCTATCCTT
>DATFAW010000121.1:0-4538 GCA_035254165.1 Paludibacter sp. | reverse complement strand
GCATAAATGCAAATCCGGTAAGATATTAAACATTTAAAATCAATATACCATGAAAATCAAATTTATTGGCGCTGCCCGCGAGGTGACCGGCAGCAAGCATCTGGTTACGACCAACGAAGGGAAGCGTATTTTACTCGATTGCGGTATGTTTCAAGGTAAAGGACTGGAAACCGATTCGATGAACCGGAAGCTGGGTTTCGAACCGTCAACCATCGATTACCTTATTCTTTCTCACGCACATATCGACCATTCGGGGCTCATTCCGTACATGTACAAACTCGGCTTCCGCGGTTCGGTAATTTGCACCAACGCCACACGCGACCTGTGCGCCATTATGCTGGCAGACAGTGGGCACATTCAGGAACTCGACGTAAAATGGTTTAATAAAAAACGGGACAAACAAGGACTTTCGCACGTTGAGCCTATTTACGATCAGGAAGATACTGAAAAATGTATGGAACTGTTTATTGGCGTAGCTTACAACCGCCGATTCTACATAAACGACAAAATAAATGTAAAATTCACCAATACCGGACACATGTTGGGCAGCTCGGTAGTCAACCTGGAGTTACTGGAAAATGGCAAAAAAGTACATCTGGCCTACACCGGTGATATTGGCCGCCCTCATAACCGTATTTTACATCCACCCGTTGAGTTTCCTCAATGTGATTACCTGATTACTGAATCAACCTATGGCAATCGGTTACATCCCGAAGAAAAAGAAAGTGAAGAAGATTTACTGAAAATAGTAATGGAAACCTGCGTCGATAAAGGTGGCAAACTTATTATCCCGTCATTCTCTATTGGTCGCACACAAGAAATTGTATTTGTACTCAATGATTTGTTTAATAAAGGATTATTGCCTAGAATTGAAGTATTCGTTGATAGTCCGCTTTCGGTGAATGCTACAGAAATTTTCCGACTTCATCCCGAATGCATGAATGATGAAGTAAAAGCGGTAATAAAGTACGATAGCGATCCGTTCGGATTCAATTCGCTGCATTATATCAAAAATGTAGATGAATCAAAAGCATTGAATGATTACCATAAACCTTGTATTATTATTTCTTCTTCAGGTATGTTGGAAGCAGGTCGTATTAAACATCATGTGGCTAATAATGTATCTAATTGGCGAAATACCATCCTGATAGTCGGATATTGCTCACCCACATCACTTGGGGCACGCATTCAGGAACCGGGATTGCGCTACATTTCTATTTTCGGAGATATACACGAGGTAAATGCCAAAATTGCTAAGATTGAGGCATTTTCAGGACATGGCGATTACAACGAAATGAAATCTTTTCTCAGCTGCCAGGACACCAAAGAAATCAAGAAGACCTTTTTGGTGCATGGTGAATACGAAGTACAACAATCGTACGCCGAAGAATTAAAAAAGGCAGGTTTTCATGATATAGAAATACCGGAAGCGGGAGTAGAGTTTGAATTATAATACCGATTGCACAGGAGAAACAATGTTTACATCCCGACTTGGATATATTTTACTCCTTTTATCATTGATAAACAGAGTGAAGAATTTGTAATTCACACAACTACAATTCTTCACTCTATTTTGCTTAGCGGATAAACTTCCTACTCCTTTTGATTTATAGGCTGTCCATATTTTGACGGAGAACATTTATATTGCACTTTAAAGCATTTACTGAAATAGAACGGATCATCGAACCCTACTTTATAAGATATCTCAGATACTGTAAATTCTTTTTGTAGAAGCAATTCCGCAGCTCGCTTTAACCGTTTTATTTTTATTAGCTCATTAGGCGATAGTCCTGTAATGCCTTTAACTTTTTTGTAAAAGATTGTACGTCTTTGTTTCGCCAGCTCTGCAAATTTATCAACAGAAAACTGCGCATTGGCAATATGTTCTTCAAGGATTTTGTCAATCAGATTAAAGAACTCTTTGTCCTGATCTGTCGATGTAATTAAATTACCATCAAGTACATATTCATTTGAGAAGCGTTTTTTTAATTGTTCACGTTGTTCTATAAGTTTAAATACTCTCGCAACCAGATATTTTAGGCTGAATGGCTTCATTATATAGGCATCTGCGCCACTTTGAATACCTTCCAACTGATGTTCTAAAGAGGAATGTGCAGTTAGTAGAATAATAGGGATGTGGCAAGTTTGGAAATCCTCTTTCAACCGCCGTGTTACTTCAAATCCGTCCATAAGAGGCATCATGACATCACAAATAATAAGGTCGGGATTTATTTCGATGGCCTTTTCTAATCCTTTTTGTCCGTCTTCGGCCACTTCTACCATGAAATATTTACTGAATTCGTCAATAAGGAAGTTTCTGATATCATCATTATCATCTATTATTAACATCTTATAATCAGATAATATGGCATCATCCAATTCCGGCAATTGTATATTCTCAGTACTGTCCGATGGATATAATATCTTACTTTCATCTTTTGTAGAGATAGTATCAGAGCAAGAAGACACTATGAAATTTTCACCTTTGTAAGTATCCGGATTTGTAGAAAGTTCAACGTTAAAAACAGAACCTTGTTCTGTATTATCTTCATACCAAACCTTACCCTTATGAACATCCACAAATTCTTTTACCAGAGATAAACCTATACCTGTTCCTGAAAACGAAAAATTAGTTTGCATAAATCTGCTGAAAAGCAGGTACTGCTTTTCTTTGTCTATACCTACACCATTGTCTTTTACATTGATAGTACAAGTTTGTTTTTGACTGTCAATCAGGATTATCAGTTCTATTTTTCCACCAACAGGCGTAAACTTAAATGCATTGGATAATAGATTGTAGAGTATTTTATCCATCTTGCGACGATCAATAAACATATTATAGAACTCCGTATCACTTACAAACAAATATTCTATCTTCTTTTGCCTGGCCGCCTCCTGAAAGCTGGTGTATATGTCTTTTGAAAAATCAATAATGTCTATTTCTTCCAGGTCAAGTCTCAAGACATTATTTTGTAGTTTACGGAATTCCAGTAGCTGATCAATCAACCGTGTCAGTATAGCGGAGTTTCTTCCTAATATATTTATTTGTTTCATAGATGCAGGCGGTATTCCCGTCTGTTCATTGAGATTTTCAACAGCTCCACGAATTAAAGTGAGCGGAGTTCTGAACTCATGCGAAATATTCGTAAAAAAGCGAAGTTTGTGATTTGTCAGTTCTTTTTCCAACTTCATATTATGATTCAGGACATTAAACTTACGAACAATATTGAATGCAGTATATAAGAGAAATGCTAGCAACAAGCTGTAAAACACATATGCATACCACGATTTCCAAAAAGGAGGAGTTATTATTATTTCTATTTGTGTAGCTTTATCATTCCATATGCCATCACTATTTGCCCCTTTTACTTTGAATATGTATTTTCCGGGAGAAAGGTTTTTGTATGTTGCTGTATTGTAATTGCTCACCAAACTCCATTGCTTGTCATAATCTTCGAGCATATACACATACTTATTCTTTTGGGGATCTTTCAATGCTAGAGATGCAAATTCAATGGTGAACGTATTTTGTTTATAATTCAATTCGATTCTGTCAGAATAGCTTATAGAACGTTTTAATGGAGAATCTTCTTTTCCGGCTTTTGCTTTCACGTCATAAATGGAAAAATCTGTCAATGTAACCGGAGGTGTATTTTGATCGGGAACAAATGATTCAGGATTAAATACGAGTAATCCGTCAAGGCTTCCCAACAACATATTAGAATTTTTATAATAGATATTTGCATTTTCATTGAACTGATTTCCATATGTTTTTTCTGAGAATTGATATACTGTAAATGCTGTTCGTTTTTTATTAAATTTAGTTATGCCACTTTCTGTACTTATCCACAAATTATGTTCTTTATCTTCGAGAATCCCTGTTACGAAGTCGCCCGATAAACCATTTGTAATTGTGTATACAACAAAATGTTCCTTTTTATCGGTTGTAGCCGGTACATATTTATTTAATCCTCCCCCGGCTGTTCCTATCCAGATAATACCTTCTTTGTCTTCGTATATTGTTTTTATGTCATTACAGTTGATACTGTTTTCTTTATGAAGATCCATTCGGTAAGTTTTATAAGCCTTTGGATTTTTTATAAGCTCTTCAGGATCGAAGAAAATAATTCCATCGCTGCTGGCAACCCATATTTTACCTTTGCTATCCTGATAGATATAACGGATATAGCTTCGATTTCCATCATCGAAGAAAAAATGTTTAAATTTTAACCCTTTGACGGTCTCTTCTGCCAGATTTATTCCTCCACCAAAGGTTCCTACCCATACACGATTTTTGGTATCTCTGTAAATGCTAAATATGGTATTGTTACTTAGTGAATTGATATCGGACTCAACATTTGTATAGTGTGCTATTTCCTTATAGGTTGCCATATCAATGATATATAATCCTTTCCCTTTTGTGCCTACCCACATCCTTTTTTTTACATCCCGCATAAGCGCATAGGGGTTCATATTTTTATATATGCATTTACCTGCTGATAAGGTATTATCATATATGTATAAGCTACCGTTTTTCG
>DATFAW010000120.1:0-4920 GCA_035254165.1 Paludibacter sp. | reverse complement strand
AACTATCCTGCGCTACTAACACAGGAAGGTGTCCGTGGGGATGAAAACAGCCCGGATGCTTTTCATACTACGGTATTACCTTTTACCCGTTTTTTGGCAGGTCCGGCTGATTTCACTTTTTGTTATCCAAACTCTCAAAATAGCTTTAGTAAAAATATGAAAGTGAGCAAAGCTCAGCAACTAGCATTAACAGTCATTTACTTTAGTCCATTACAGTCTGTCTTTTGGTACGGAAAGCCCAACGATTATACCGATGAAGCGGAAATAGAGTTTTTCAATTATGTACCCACAGTTTGGAACGAATCTCATTATCTTGCCGGTGATATTGGCAAAAATATTAGTGTTGCGCGCCGCAAAGGTGATACATGGTTCGTGGGGAATGCAACAGGAATGGAAGATTGGAAAGGCAGCATTCAATTAAATTTTCTAATGAAAGGAAAAGCGTACACTGCTACTGTTTATGAAGATGACGGTATAGGAAGCATTCGTAAAAAAACAGAAATGGTGAAAAATGGAGATGTGTTTTCTTTTGATATTAAAGCAAAAGGTGGGCAGGCTATTATAATCCGATCAATAACTAAGTAATTTACACAATATGAAACACAATTTTTTTAAACGGCACTTCTTCACGTTTTTTCTAGTGACTCTATTCACAAGTTTGTTTGCACAAAAGCAAAATATCATTCGTCCCTGCGAAGTCTGGCCAGATGAGGATGGTAATCATATTCAAGCTCATGGTGGAGGCATCATCAAAATTAGAAATATGTATTACTGGTATGGTGAACAACGGGCTAAAAATCTTGATCCACAATATCGTTATGTAAGTTGTTATTCATCTAAAGACTTGACGAATTGGAAATTCCGTGGCAATGTAATTAAGATGCTTCCACCGGATTCACTGGATTCGAATTGGATATTGGAAAGACCCAAAGTTTATTATAACCAAAAAACAAAGAAATATGTTATGTATTTCCATGTTGATGATGGAAAATACAAAGTTGCGCAGGTTGGAATTGCCGTTTGTGATAAACCGGATGGTGAGTTTAAATTCGTAAAACGATTTCGTCCGCTGGGACATGAAAGCCGCGATATCGGACAATTTATCGATGATGATGGTACTGCATACCTGGTTTTTGAAGATCGTCCGAACGGGTTTCATATCGCCAAGCTGTCTGACGATTATATGACGGTGGAGAAAGATATGACATTAGTAAAAGCCCATATGGAAGGAGGGGCTATTGTGCATTACAATGGATTATATTATTCGATAGGCTCTGCTTTAACAGGTTGGAGAGCTAATCCGAACAAATACGCAACTGCACCTTCTTTGGAAGGACCATGGACAGAATTTAGGGATATAGCACCGGTGGAAACCAATACTTACGGTTCACAATCGACGATGCTCATCAAGGTTGTTGGCACAAAAAAGACTACCGTGATATTTATGGGAGATATCTGGAAACCGAAAACACAATGGGATTCCCGATATTTGTGGATGCCGCTGGAGATAGGTGATGGAAAATTGTGGTTACCCGAACCGAAACCTTTTAAGTTGAACGTGAAGACGGGCGAAGTGACATTCGTGAAATAATTATGCAAAAAATGAAGACGATTATCCTGTTATGCTTTTTTATCGCTCCGTTTGTGATACCGGCGCAAACGTTTATCCATCCAGGTTTGCTGCATAGTAAGGAAGATTTGGAACGGATGAAGGTTGCCCTTCTACAGAAACAGGAGCCTATTTATTCGGGCTATTTGAAATTTATTCAGAATCCGGCGTCACAATCTGTCTACAAGATGCAGGGATCATTGGCAATGGTAGGCCGCAACCCCACTGTAGGGCAGAAAGAGTATGATTCGGATGCCAATGCCGCTCATCAAAACGCGATTATGTGGTGCCTGACAGGTAATAAGGAGTATGCAGGCAAAGCCATTGAAATTCTCAATGCATGGTCGTCCACGCTAAAATCGATCACGGGACGCGATGCCGTGTTGATGGCGGGTTTAGGCCCGTTTAAGATGGTGAATGCCGCTGAAATTATACGCTATACCAATGCCGGTTGGGACGAAAAGGATATCCGCCGGGCTGAACAGCACTTCAAAGAGGTTATTTATCCGGTAATCAAAGATTTTGCCCCGTTTGCCAACGGTAACTGGGATGCGGCCGCTATCAAAACAATGATGGCTATAGGCGTTTTTTGTAACGACAGGGATATTTTTGAACGAGCCTTGCGTTACTATGAAGACGGTTGGGGAAATGGTAGCCTCACTCATTACATTATCAATGAAGAGGGTCAAATACAGGAGAGTGGTCGCGATCAGGCGCATACGCAACTGGGAATTGGTATGCTTGCCGAGTGTTCGGAAATCGCCTGGCATCAGGGACTCGATTTGTATGGGTTTGATGATAATCGCCTGCTGAAAGGCTTTGAATATGTGGCCAAATTTAATCTTGGCAATGACGATGTGCCTTTTGTGCCGTGGTTGGATCGAACCGGAAAGTACAAGCATACGGTCATTTCACAGATTGCCCGCAATCATCTCCGTGCCGTTTACGAGCAAATATATAACCACTATGTGAACCGAATGAAACTGAAAGCGCCGTTTGTCACTCAGGCGGTTGCGAAGATTCGTCCGGAAGGTCCCGGCAATCCGGGTGCCGATCATCCGGGATATGGAACGCTCTATTTCGCACAAGCTGCGCGGTCAGAAACGATAAAATTGCCAGCAACTGCGCCGGTTGCTCCCGGCGGCATTATCGCCACAGGAGCAGCACAGGCTGTTTCGTTGCAATGGGTGGCTTCGGTCGGCGCGACGAGTTATGTCATAAAGCGTGCCGAAAGTAAAAATGGAGCGTTTACAGTTATCGGAGCTACTTCCGCCTCGGATTTTACGGATAGTAAAGTAAAAGCAGGAGCGACATATTATTATACCATTGCAGCTAAAAATCAATACGGTACAAGCACCGACGCTTATTCTGCTTCCATTACCGCCGGGTTGCCCGATCCGTGGAAAGAACAGATAATCGGCAATGCCAGGCAAAAAGGGAGCGTTACGTATGACGGGCAACTGTTTACCATTGAAGGCACGGGAATGAGAATTGATAGCGTTAACAGCAGTTATCACTATCTTTACCGTACTTTGTCCGCTCAGGGTTCTCTAACTGTCCGCTTTGTGCCGCAGCTGAGCTCACAATTTTCATCTTTTGGGTTGATGGTGCGTCAAACATTAAACGATAAGGGAGAGTGGGCAGCTTTGGTCATTCGTCCTGAAAAAACGGGAGCGATAGAGGCGCCGGACTGGCAGATTCACTGGCTTTCGCAGACGACTGTCGGCACCAAAAGACATGCCGATGCGTTTGTCAGTTCGCTGAAAGCGCCGGTAGTGACTTTTGGCCGTTTGATCGGCGAATATTGGTTGAAACTGGCTTTGAAGAATGGTAAATTAACGGCAACGATCTCCGAAAACGGTACGGAGTGGCGCGACGCGGGAACCCTTGTGTGGAAAGCTAGCAGCGCCACTATCGGCATTGCCGTTGCGTCGGGTATCGAAACCCGTACGACTACGGTTCAATTTGATCATGTAAAATTCAGCAAATAAACAAATCGATAAGAATATGGAAAAGAGAATTATTTTGAGATGGAGCAGGTGGACTGAACTACCGATAACACATTTTCGACGACACAATTGGATTGTTTTGATGCTTCTTTTTGTGTTCACAGGCGCGCTTTCCGCACAAAATGAACTGATTGTTTATCCGGGATCGGACAGCATTCCGCATAACGATGATTTTACCGTTAAAGTGAGGACACCGGGTGGCGAGTGGAAGGATGTCTATGAGTACGAAGCCTTGGTTGATATGCACAATGTCAGCAAATCGTCGATGGCCTGCTTCGATTTTAAGGGGCGGGTGGATGTGTCGGTAACGTACAATAAAGGTAAAATCAAGTCAGCGCAAATCCGTCCGTTATCCTATGATATCGAGTCGGTTATCAAAGGTAAAACGCTTACTTTTTCGTTGGAAAAGCCCTGTAACCTGTCGGTGGAAGTGAACGGTGACCGGTTTCATAATTTGCACCTCTTTTCCGATGCGCCGGAAACCTATAAACCCGACCTGAAAGATACGTCGGTCATCTATCTGGCTCCCGGATTTCACAAAATCAAGGGCGGGACACTGAATCTTACAAGTGGCAAGACCCTTTATCTGGCAGGAGGAGCCGTGTTGCAGGGAAGTATCAAATGCGAACACGTGAAAAATGTGCGAATCTGCGGTCGTGGCATCGTATATAAACCGAATGACGGTGTGGGGGTGAATTTTTCGGATAGTGTTTCGGTTGAGGATCTTATCTTCCTGAATCCAAGCCATTATACGGTATGTAGCGGGCAATCTACCCATCTCACGGTGCGGAATATCCGTTCTTTCAGTAGCAAGGGATGGGGCGACGGCATCGATCTGTTCAGCAATCAATATGCGTTGATCGACGGGGTGTTTATGCGAAATTCGGATGACTGCATCGCCGTTTACAACCATCGTTGGAATTTTTACGGTGACAGCCGGAATATCCGGGTACAAAATTCAACGATATGGGCGGATGTGGCGCATGCTATTAATATTGGGGGACATGGTAACTCTGAGCCCGGGCATTGGGAGACCATCGAGGATGTTGTGTACAAAAACATTGATATTCTGAATCAGGACGAACCGCAGATGAGTTACCGCGGGTGTCTCGCGCTGGGCGTTGCCGATGGTAATCTGGTACGTAACATCCGTTTTGAAGATATTCGTATCGAAGAGGTGGAACGCGGACAGCTGTTCAGTTTGCGGATTGAGTTCAATAAAAAATATGCCAAGGCACCAGGGAGGGGTATTGAAGACATTTATTTTAAAAATATAAGTTACAACGGCACGAAGGCGACAAC
>DATFAW010000119.1:0-2211 GCA_035254165.1 Paludibacter sp. | reverse complement strand
CAACCGTTCCGGAAATTTTCAGGGTATCAATTTCATTTCCCGTTGAGAATGAGAATAAATAATTTTTAATCGGGTTCTTTTCATTCAAATCGACAATGGCATTACCAAAATTCACTGAGTAAGTAGTGTTATCAATTAATTTCTCATTAAAATTAACGGTAACTTTCTTGCCAAATGCTTTTACATCGGGAGGCTTTACCTGAGGTGGTGAAACGATAACATTTTCGCTGGCTTTTTCCACCGAAATCATTTCATCGAAATCTATTTCAATTTGCTTTTTATTGAAGTTAAGAGCGCCATTCTTTGGCGAAGACCTCATCACCCGAGGCGGTGTTGTATCTTTTATACCACCGGTTGGGCCCTGTGATTTATTGGCACAGGAATAAACCAGAAAGATCACGCCTAAAGTGACAATAAAGAATTTTATCTTAGTTTTTATATTCATAATTCAGTGTTATTCTTATCGGTTTATTGCAGAGTCAAAACCTTATGTCCAATCCGGCAGCGTAAACATTTTTTCCCGTCGCAATACTGCTTTTTCAGTTGTAGCAAGGCCTGCGAATCGAATGCATTTTCCACTTTCAATCCAAGATTGCTCCAGCCTGAAATGATAGAATTGCTTTCAGCATGTATCTGTTCAAGTATCAGTAATATTCTGTCTTTCAAGTCATCATTTCTTTTCTGACTGGCATAACAAAACAAAAACGGAACAACCGTATTAATCAAAATTCCATTTACCGACTGCTCACCTAATCTTTTTATATGCAACGGACTATCGCTTCCGAACAGATAATTTGTATTCCAATAAGATGAAGTCTCGCATTCAAACAACTTGCGTAAAGCCTCAAGATTCGGATTCTCAAGAATTTTTGAAAATAATTTAGTTGAAGAATGAATTAATGCTGCAAACTGAGCAATCCGTACATGGGGAAAATTATCGGGGCGCAACCGCAATAATTTCCATTGCGATTTATCTATCGGATTCAACTCATATTTCGAGCGTAGAAAATCGTATTCCTTTTTTAATCCGGATGAATACTCGTCGTAATCCTCCAAATTCAATAATCCAGCCTGCCCAAACAACAAAGCTTCCAGTTGAAACAACTGGTCTTTGTGTTTTCCCAGTATAGAAACGGGTAACGATTTTGCCAAACTTTCGAAAGCCTGACTGTTCGTTCCAAATCCAAAGTTCCTTGCCAACGTAATGTAAAATGCCTCCTCCCAATGGTGATTATTCTCGTTCAACAAGCTTTCAATAGCATTCATCTTTTGCTCCAACCGTTCGGTAAGTAAAGCGTTTTTCCAGCTTTGAATGAAAATTGTTGGAACTAAGCCAATTTTATCGGCACACGGAATCCATTTCTGCTGACTGAATAGTTGGTCGTAATTCGTTTCAATCCGCTTTGGAAATCTCAACTCTAATTGCGGAATTCTCGTTCTGTCAGTTCTACAAACTTCGGTATCGACAGTTGAAACGACATGCAAAACGACGCTGTCATATGCTTTATCGGACTGATGGTTGTGTTTATTCCAATCGGAAGAAAAGGAATGAATCTCGATATTACCGGCCCAAAGTGTATCGCCTATTTTTATTTTAGCATTAAAAAAATCCGGTCCGGCATCTGTATTCGTTCTGCCCACATCAATAATTTCTACTTGCTCGCCATCGGTAGTTTCGAGGTCATGCGAAGTAAAAAGTTTGTTCTGCCAAACATAATGTAGAATGGACTCTTTCATCTGTAAACAGTTGTCAGTTTAAAGTACGTCGAAGGTGTAACCCTTACTATTCCAAAACTCAATGGCCAATGGCAGGACACTTAACATGTTGTTCTTGGCTTTTATCGAATCGTGAAAAACAACAATTGAACCGTTTCGGGATTGGCGTTTCAGCCGATTAAATATTGCTTCTTTCCCCAGTTTTTGGTTATAATCATAGGTGAGCAAATCCCACATAACTACTTCATATTGCGGCTGAAGACTCTTTCTTTGCTTGCGTTTTATTCGTCCGTAAGGAGGACGGAATAAATTACTTTCAATATAGCCGGAAGCTTTTTCTACATTTGCCACATATTCCTCTGTCGAAACATTAAAACCTTTCAAGTGGTTGAAAGTGTGATTTCCGGTTCTGTGTCCTCTTCTGAGTACTTCATGATAAAGCTCAGGATATTTTTGAACGTTTTCGCCCACGCAGAAAAAAGTTGCTTTCAAATT
>DATFAW010000118.1:0-7411 GCA_035254165.1 Paludibacter sp. | reverse complement strand
AGAATAAACCTTATCAGGATTAAATTAATGCGATTTTGTTACAAGTAAACCATTACGAATCAACCGATAATTCATTTTCAAGTCCTCTGGACTTATAAAAATATTTTATTTACCCGTAGTCATTTGATGGCTTTCTGGTATTTCTATCAGGTTTGACTGCGCGTGACCTCGTTCGGTGAGCCAAAAAACAAGTGCAGACGACGTAGAAATACTCCCTGTTTGACGATCCGCCAACTGGCGGAGAGGAGTTTGGAGGATTTCAGTCGTCGAACGTAAGTTTTTTGAGTGAAGCGGGCGAAGTCTTGACTTTTTTTGGTGACTTTTTGGTGTCAAGACAAAAAAGTCACTGGGGTTTGGGGTAAAACCCCAATGTAAAAACTATTCTATTTTATAAATGCACTACGGTTTTATTGATGTTCAGTGAGACATCTCTCAGTACAACTCAGTGATCTTAGTGACTTAGTGGTTATTCTTATTTATGTACCAACTATAAAATCCTTTATAATGGAAAGCAACTCAAAGTCCATCGACAGGCAACCTGCTGTGGCCGGGAAATTCTATCCCGCCAACCCGGACAAACTGCAACAAGAGCTTGCAAGTTTCTTTGCATCAGCTATGCCCAAACAGTGCCATCAGGTCAGAGCCATTCTGGCTCCTCATGCCGGATATATGTATTCAGGGAAAATAGCGGCTTCGGCTTTCAACCAAATTGACCGCGAAATCAGTTATAAACGGGTTTTTCTGATTGCTTCTTCGCACTGTATCAGCTCAGACAAAGCTGCCGTGTATTGCGACGGTGACTTCGTGATGCCCTACGGAAAAGAGATCGTTGACACCGATTTTGGCAAAATGCTGGTGGATCATTTTCCGGATATTTTCACCGCCAATCCTGCCGCGCATCACGACGAACACAGCATTGAAGTGCAGCTCCCGTTTCTGCATTATGTGCTCAAAACCGATTATTGCATCGTACCGATAATCATTGGCACTTCCAATCCCGAAGTCTGTAAGCGGATAGCCCATGTATTGGAGTCCTACCTGAATTCAGACAACCTGTTTATTATCAGCAGCGATTTTTCGCATTATCCCGAATATTCCGATGCCCGGAAAGTAGATGAAGCTACCAAAGATGCCATCCTGGCAAACGAACCGGACGTACTCTTAACCACCCTGTCTGCGAATGCCAAAAAGCATATCCCAAATCTGTCCACCAGCCTTTGCGGTTGGGCTTCGGTGTTGACCTTACTGCACATGACCACACTGCATGATTCGCTGAAATACCGGGCCATTGAATACTCCAACTCCGGCGATATAAAATATTATGGGGAACATGATCGTGTGGTGGGTTACTGGGCCATTGCCGTATACGAAAAGCAAAAGGCAAAAGTCGATTTTCAACTATCTGAAAAAGATAAAGAAACACTGATCCACATTGCCCGGAAAACATTGGAAGGTTGTTGCCGTCTCGAAAGAAGTTTCACAATAGATACGAGCGGTTTTTCCGATGCCCTGACTACGAATTGTGGTGCTTTCGTCACCTTGCATAAAAGAGGAGAACTGCGTGGATGCATGGGCCGCCTTATCGGAAATCTGCCCTTGTACAAAATGGTTCAGGAAATGACCATCTCAGCAGCTCTGCACGATCCCCGCTTTAACCCTGTACAATCGGATGAGCTCCCCGAAATCGACATTGAGATATCGGCATTGTCTCCCCTGAAAAAGATCGACGACGCGGCCGAAATCAAATTAGGCAAGCACGGCATCTTTATCGAAGATGGGTATCGCAGCGGGGTATTCCTGCCGCAGGTAGCCACCGAAACAGGGTGGAACAAAGAGCAGTTTCTCGGACATTGTGCCCACGACAAAGCCGGCCTGGCTTGGGATGGTTGGAAAACTGCAGATTTGTACATCTTCACAGCAACGGTGTTTTCGTAATGTATCGACGTGGAATATATGCTATGGAATTGAAAACCAGACAGCATTCCTATAGGATTTAAAAAATCTGAAAGGGTTTAATCTGAATAACCGTGGGTGAAGCCCACAGATGAATGAGTCCACGCAAAAACCAGCCCCTGAATGGGCTGAATATTATTCTTTTTATTCAATAAGAGCAATACTTCTGTCATAAATTGCAACATCCTTGCGCTCTGCATTGTCCCCTTTTGCAAAAGGGGACGATCCGTCAGCCGACGGAGAAGGGGTTAGGCTCAGTAGAAATGGGGAATGTCAATTTACAAAAAATCAAATTATTGTAAATGCTTTCATTGAAATCGGGTTAGTATTCAACAATTCATTCCCACACTCCCGCTACCTTTTCGCCGCAAAATCCACACTTTCCATCCCGGATAAAATTCTTCTTCACCACATAACCCATGCGCTCCACCAACAGGTGCTTGCAAGCCGGGCAATGCGTGTTTTCGTCGTGCAACCCGGGGATATTGCCTATATACACATACTTCATCCCCAACTGTTCTGCTATCTCTTTGGCCAGTATCAAGATAGATTCATCGGTTGGTGGTAATTGGGGAAGTTTATAATTTGGGAAGAAACGGCTGAAATGGAGCGGTGTATCTGCAAAACCATTCCCAGCCAGCCAGTCGCACATTGCCCGGATCATCTCCTCACTATCCGAATACGTGGGCACAAGCAGGTTAGTAATTTCGAGCCATACACCGTTTTCTTTCAATGTCTTCAATGTATCGAGCACCGGTTGCAACCGTCCACCGGTCAAATGATGATAAATCGCATCATCGAAACATTTCAGGTCAATATTGGCGGCATCCAGATACGGGCAAAGATCAATCAACGGCTTTTCGTTTATATACCCATTCGAGATAAAGACCGTTTTCAACCCTTTTTCATGCGCTATTTTTGCTGTATCATACACATATTCGTAAAACACAGTCGGTTCGGTATAGGTAAAAGCAATGCTGTGCGTGTCGTGACGCTGAGCCTGTTGCACCACCTCCCCGGGCAGTTGGTCATAGTGATCCATCGCCGAAGGCGATGATTGTGATATTTGCCAGTTCTGGCAATTCAGGCAACGGAAATTACATCCTCCCGTAGCCAGCGAATAAATCCTCGTTCCGGGAAAGAAATGAAACAGAGGCTTTTTCTCTATCGGATCTACGCTGATGGAACAGGGATTTCCGTAAGCCATGCTGTACAACTCGCCCCCGTAGTTCACCCGCGTCTGGCAAATTCCCTGTTTGCCCTCATGAATAACGCAATTATGCGGACAAATCCCGCACCTCACCACATCATCCGGAAGCTTTTCCTGATAACGGGCCAACCGGCTCCATTTTCCCAAATCCATCGTTTCCATTGCCATTAAATTAAAAGATTGTCCACATTTCACTCTAGGTGCAGAGCGGAAAGAAAATTGATATAGAGAAATATTAGAAAATGAATAAAGCCTTATAGTACATCGACTATTCTACACTCTCGTAGCAAGGACTGACCTCGTCCGGTGAGCCGAAAAACAAGTGAAGACGACGTGGAAATCTTTTCTGTTTGAGTCCCGACGTATTTCGTCGGGGCGAGTTTAAAAGATTTCAGTCGTTGAGCGTAAGTTTTTCGAGTGAAGCGGGCGCAGTCTTGACCTTTTTTGTTTACTTTTTTGTGTCAAGACAAAAAAGTAAATAGGGTTTTAGGGGCAAAGCCCCTATTCGCTAAAATTTACTCATCCAGCAAATCTACCGTGCGTTCATCCAGCTCTCCTCCAAAATATTTATCTAAAACCCGCTGAAACAGGGAATCCTCATGACTAACCAGTGCAAATAAAGTCATGCACGATTTTAGCTTCAGATAATCAGGACTGCCCATAATCTCCGGGGCCGACCGGCCTTCCACCCCGAGCAACGCTTCCGTGATCTCTGTCAACCTAGGTCCCAATACGCTGTGCTGCAAATAGGCAACAGCTTCCCTCCTACTCTTTATGGCATATTTCTTCGACAGGCTGCTAAGTCCCAAACCATCTATTTGCGGAAACACAAACCACATCCAATGGCTCTCCTTTCGTCCGTTTTTTATTTCAGCCAACGCCGCCGGATATTGCTTTTCCTGGGCAGTGATGAACCTTTCCAAATCGAATGCTGAATACATAGGCAAACTCAATTAGAACAGATGATACATCTACAATAACAAGGATCATTTATCAACTGTTTTCCCGTTGCCAACTTTTACATTTTCAGGTCCAAAGCAATAACCGTCAACATCGCAGTATCATATCAACTGCACAACTTGCATCGTTTCGTATTTTCTTTTCTGTAAACCTATTTCAGTACCGTACATTGCGCAAAGAATATGGCATCAAAAACTTCAAACTTTGTGAAACTTCGTTCTTATGTAAAGAGCTTCGCACTTCTCTAATATCCCCTTTTTTTGAAAGCGGACGATCCGCCAGCTGGCGGAGGAGGGGTTGGAAAAATAAAAACATATCACCAAATACACATTTACATCACTGATAATTTGCGTATTAAATCATTTTTTCTTACCTTTGTATACCCAAAGAACAGAAAAGCAGACAGGGAATGCAATTAAAAATCAGTCCCGCATCTCCACTGAAATAGCGCCTCTCACAGTCACTAAATCCGGCCCGGAGCAGCAATCCTACCCAACCAACCCATTTCGTCGTCAAAACGAAAATAACGGCGCTTTTAAAGCAACTATCAATGCCACGTGGAACCGGCAGCAGAGTATCAGCCAGCGAAATGAAGAATAATTCAAGGATTCTTTACCGAGTGGGAACCCGCTTCGCGGGTTTCGCGATTTTTAATCGCGCATCAGAGCCTTTCAGGCGGATGGAAGTGAGATGGGGTTGGAAGGGATCAATTAGTTGGATTTGTAATTTCAATTATCAGCTTTTCCAACCGGCTGTTTCGAAGAAGGATTGTTTTCAATTCGCATTCCCAGATAACAATGACTCTCCAACCTGCAGCCGATAATATGGAAATGTTTTTGTGATCACGCTCAACATTCTTGTCAAGTTTTTCTTTCCAGTATGCTTCATTCGACGATGGCAAATGTCCATCCTTGCAATCTTGGTGGGAATGCCAAAAGCAGCCATGGATAAATATCACTGTTTTATATTTGGCAAGTACAATGTCAGGGGTACCCGCCAATTTCTTTACATTCTTCCTATACCTGAACCCTTTGGCAAAAAGATATTTTCTCACCAATATCTCGGGTTTTGTTTCCTTGCCCTTGATTTTGGACATAAGTTCCGAACGCTTGGTTTTAGAAAAAATATCCATAACTATTATAATTATTTATGAATAACCGATAAACTGATACGCAATTACATCAGTTTTTCTTTAAACAAAACACACACACATTTGATCATTAAAATTAAATCTATTTTGATTTGGTTATTTGATTTATTTACCGTAGATTTGTAACCATTGTGTAACGTTATATAACATGGTTATGGAAAAGTACTTAACTTTATCGGAAGCCTCCGAGCTACTAGGCAAAAGCAAAGAAACATTGAGACGTTGGGATAGGGAAGGGAAATTAACAGCCGTTCGCGAGCCAATGAGTAATTATAGGGTTTATAGAAAAGAACAAGTGGAATCATTATTCCCTGATTTCACATTTGAAAATAACAAAGAAACTGCATCCAATTATGTCGAAGCCAAAAATAATTATTCGGTTCTTGAGTTGTTTGCTGGAGCTGGTGGGTTAGCAGTAGGACTGGAAAAAGCAGGTATTGAATGTGTTGCTTTAAATGAGATTGATAAATGGGCTTGTCAAACATTACGTAAAAACCGACCAAGTTGGAAAGTGTTAGAAGGTGACATAAAATCCTTTGATTTCTCGGAATACAAAAATAAGGTTGACCTTGTTACTGGTGGGTTTCCATGTCAAGCATTTAGCTATGCAGGCAAAAAATTAGGATTGGCAGATGCAAGGGGAACGCTATTTTATGAGTTTGCAAGAGCTGTAAAAGAAGTAAATCCATTAGTTTGTATTGGTGAAAATGTTCGAGGGTTGTTAAGTCATGAGGGTGGTAAAACATTGGAAGGAATGATCTCTATTTTGAATGAAATAGGGTACAATGTTGTTCCATTTCAGGTACTCAAAGCAATTAACTACAATGTTCCTCAAAAAAGGGAACGCCTGATTTTAGTTGGTATTAGGAAAGATATCAATTCAAAATATGAATATCCTAAACCTTACAATAAAATTTACAACTTAGTCGATGCTCTGAAAAAAAGCGAACTATACGACTGTGATGTCCCAAATTCAATAGGGGCAAAATACCCAAAAAGTAAGAAGGATGTATTGGATTTAGTTCCACAGAAAGGATATTGGCGAGATTTACCCATTGAAATTCAAAAAGAATTTATGGGTGGAAGTTTTCACTTAGGCGGTGGTAAAACCGGAATGGCTCGACGAATTGGCTGGGATGAACCTTGTTTAACACTAACCTGTAGTCCAGCCCAAAAACAAACCGAGAGATGTCACCCTGAGGAAACTCGCCCATTTACAGTTCGTGAATATGCACGTATTCAAACATTCCCTGATGATTGGCTATTTGAAGGTTCATTAGCGCAGCAATATAAACAGATAGGAAATGCTGTACCTGTAAATTTAGCAAAAGAAGTTGGTTTCTCAATAGTGGCTTTACTAAATGATATTTATAAAGAATTGAAGTTGAATAAATCTGAAGTTCTTATTTCTTCTGCTAACTGATTGCAACCTTGATGTATTAAATCATGCGTATCCAAACTATTGATTGATTTGTGGAGTGCATCTACTAATCCATTATAAAAATTAGGAAATCCCGTTAAACGGTACCAGAAATCATTCCCAATAATAACTGGATGAATAACATTAATTTTTTTATAATGCATACTTAATGCAGCTGCTTCACCATACAAAACACCAACAATAAAATCAGTATTTCTAATATTTTCTAAAGCACGATTTGTTCTGGCTAGGTTTATTGTGTCAGTAAATTTCTTTATTAATGGCTTTACATCTTCTGAATTTATTGTATTAGGGCCTGATTTTAATTGACACCATTTCTTTCTATTATCAACTTTATCAACAAATTCAATATCCATTCCTTTAATCATCGAACCGTCAGCAATTTTTAAATCTACAAACATGTTTTGTATTTGGGTTCCAAACGATGTATTGATTGAAGTTCCAAGAACTCTAGGATAATAAAGAGCTTTAGCCACGCCTTCAGGTGAATAATTGTTTTCTAAAACTTTTGAAAGATATTTGACTACAATTGGATTAATATTGTATGATTTTAGTTTACAATTATTTGTCATTGATGAAGTTATATGTTTCTCAAAAATGTTTACCCTAAAATATTCAACAATTCTGTTTATTAGTTCCTGTTCATTCATCTGATTAAATCTATTATTATCACCTGTATATTATCTCTGAATTTAAA
>DATFAW010000117.1:0-6160 GCA_035254165.1 Paludibacter sp. | reverse complement strand
TAAACGTAACTAAGTTTTAGTCTTTCTTGTAAGTCTGTTTTCTGGAGTGTGAAAAATTTGAATATCCGAACAATTCAAATTATTTAAACCATTGTTTTACGGGAATATCATATCCCGCTCCCTGCATATAATTGTAAGTAGCCAGATTTAGTCCTTTTCCGTAAAATTCCAAATCTATTTCATTAGGAGTTGTAAAAGGTATTTCGTTGTTGGCAAAAGTGCCTTTCGGTGTTTTGATGTGTCTGGCACCTACACTTTCAGGACATTGGCCGGATGGGCTATGCATGGTCATGGCATATCGGTGCCAAAAAGCCGACTGAATATAACCTTCTTCGAATAATCCGCGAACCACTTCCAACGAATCGACGGTTTCCTGCGCTGTTTCTGTAGGGAATCCATACATCAAATAGGCGTGGGTCATAATGCCTGCTTCAGTAAAATTTTTCATGCTTTCGCGGGCAGTTTCTATTGTAATTCCTTTGTTTATGAGTTTCAGAATGCGAGGCGAAGCCACTTCCAGTCCACCCGAAATAGCTATGCAGCCCGACTGAGCTAAGATATAGCAAAGCTCGGGCGTAAATGATTTTTCGAATCGCACATTTGTCCAGTAACTCACCGTCAGTTTCCGGCGAAGGATTTCTTCCGCCAGTTTTCGGAGCAGGGCAGGAGGGGCGGCCTCGTCCACAAAGTGAAATCCTGATTGTCCGGTTTGTTGCATGATGGTTTCCATTCGGTCAACAATTAATTCGATAGGTGCCGGTTCGTAACGCTGGATGTAATCCAGGCTACCATCGCAAAACGCACATTTTCCCCAATAGCATCCGTGTGCCAGTATCATTTTGTTCCAACGTCCATTGCTCCACAAAGCGTGCATAGGATTGGTCAGTTCTATCATGTTGATATAATTATTTTGCAACAAGCCGTCATAGTTGGGTGTTCCGTTTTCGGCAAACTTTATATTCTCTTTGCTGTCGAAGTTTACACGCACTATTTCGCCCTCTTTGTTCCGATAAAGCGTGCGTATCAGCTCACCGCCGGTGAGTAGTCGCAGCAAGGGTAATTCTCCATCGTCGAAAGTCAGAAAATCAATGTAATCAAAAATGGTCAGATCGGTCAGATTACGCAATTCTGTGTTCACATATCCACCTCCCATAACGATTTTTGTTTTGGGCGAATGTTGTTTCAACCATTGAGCACAGCGTAAAGCGCCATACAGATTTCCGGGGAAAGGAATGCTGAAGCCTACCATGTCGGGTGTGATTTCAGCTATTTTTTTTGCGAAGATATCCAACATTAATTTGTCAATCAGCGAAGGCGGTTTTTGCAATTCAGCTTGTAGTGGTTCAAATTCGGGTAGTCGCAAACAAAGCGATTCGGCATACCGGATTAGTTCAAAACGCGAATCGATGGTTTGGTTGATGAAATCGCACAGGTCTTTCAAAAACAGGGTGCACAAATGGGTGGCACGGTCGTGATTTCCAATCATACCAAATCCCCACTCCAAATCGTCGTCGCTAGGTAGTCGTTTACTTACCGGCCAAAAGTCGCGATTGCAGAATCGTTGAGCCAACGAACTGTCTTTTCCGCCAAGGAATCGCATCACGGGTTCAATGGTTTGTCGATAGAAATCAGCTTGCTGGAGAATGATCTTATTTTGTTTGGAAAGTTTCGGAAGTGAACCTGCTGCCTGAAAAATTCCGTCAAGTTTATCACGAGTAAAAAGTGCTTGGATTAACTCAATGCTTAAGTCAAATTGTTCGGATCCAATGCCTTTTGAACGTAAAAAGCCTAATAAATGACAAGTGGCAGGGTAGGGTGTATTGAGTTGTGTAAGTGGTGGTGTGACGAGCAGAATCTTCATTCGGGTTATATTTTATGCAAACTTACGGAATTATTTTTGCAAACCCGAAAAAAACTATTATTTTACACCTGTTCGTCTGTATATCGTTAATTTGTTGTATTTTTGCAGGTTTCAAAAACACAATGCTGTTTCAGATTGTTTAAAAATAATTGCTAATCAAATCATCCAAATTATTATGAATGCAAAAGTAAAAAAAGGAATTAAAGTCAGTCTATCGGTTTTTGTTGTGTTTTTTGTAATCCTGTTGGTTCTGCCATTTGCTTTTAGTGGAAAAATAACTAAACTGGCAAAAGAACAGATAAATGGAAAATTGGATGCAACGGTTGATTTTGACAAAATAAATCTAAGTTTTATTCGTCATTTCCCATTTGCAACGGTGAGTATGGATAATTTGCGGATAATTGGTATTAATGAGTTTAAAAAAGATACTTTGTTGTACAGCGAAAAAGTTGATTTGGTACTGAATATAAATAGTTTATTTTCTGATAAAGGGTATGAAATCAGAAAGTTGCAGTTTAATAACTCACGAGTTCTGGCGCATGTTTTGTCTAATGGCAAGAATAACTGGACTGTGACCAAAACGGATTCTACGCAGAAGAATGATACAACTCCCATGAGTTTTAATATGAAATTAAAAGATTTTGAGATCAACAAAGCTAATATTGTTTATTGGGACGAGCAGGGAAAACAGAAAGCGGTAATACATAATTTAAATCACCATACATCGGGCGATTTTACTGCCGATAGTTCAATGCTTAAAACAAAGACAACTATCGATTCGCTTGATTATTGGATGGGAGGAGTGAAGTATCTTTCGAGAGCCGATGTTGAGCTAAATGCTGATATTAACGCAAATTTGAATAAGAAAATTTACAAGTTCAGTGATAATTCCTTGCGTTTGAATGCTATTCCATTCTCGTTTGCAGGTTGGGTAAAAATGCTTGACGATGGTTATGATATGGACTTGACACTTGATGCCAGAAAAGTTGATTTCAAGGCAATTTTATCCATGGTTCCGGCTATTTACGCAAACTCATTTGAAGGAGTAAAAGCAGGTGGTGATGTAAATATGAGCGGTTTTCTGAAAGGGAAAATGGTGGGTGACAACTATCCTGCTTTTGATTTTAAACTGACAGCTGTGAAAGGTTGGTTTCAATATCCAAAATTGCCAAAATCAGTACAAAACATCAATATTGCTGCCGATATTTCTAATCCTGGCAAAACACTGGATGCAACAGTCGTAGATATTTCTAAATTTGCGTTTACGCTGGGCAGAAATCCTTTCTCTGCCCAGATGCGGGTTGCATATCCCATGTCCGACCCTGAATTGACAATGAAAGCTGTTGGGAAAATAGACTTGGGAAACATCAAAGAAATTTATCCGCTCGAAGCCGGCACACAACTCAATGGTGTGTTGGATATGAATCTTGATTTGGGCGGTCGTATGTCGTATTACGATAAAAATCAATATGATAAATTTACATTTGGAGGTAAACTGAATATTAGCAACATGTTGGTGAAAATGAAGGCCTCACCGCAGGATATTTCTATCGCTAAGGCTAATATGGTTTTCAATAACCGGTATGCCGATTTATCCACCCTGCAAATGAAGCTTGGAAGGAACGATTTAACCATGAGTGGAAGGTTAGAAAACTTTGTAGCATATGCCTTGCATGATAAAACGCTGACAGGAAGTCTCAATATGCAATCCAACTACTTCAATGTAAGCGATTTTATGACCAGTGATTCGAAAAAAGCAACTGCTGATACTGCGAAAATGGCACTCATTAAGATTCCTAAGAATATCAACTTTACCATGAAAGCCGATTTCAAGAAGCTTATTTATTCGAAAATGGATTTCTCAAATGCTAAAGGCACTTTAGTTGTTGCTAATGGCGATATGAAAATTCAGAATATGAGTTTGCAGGCTTTTGGTGGCAGTGTGTTGATGACTGGTTTATACAGTACCGCAGACGTAAAGAAACCATATGTAAATTTTGATTTAAATCTGACCGATGTTGCTTTTACAGAGATATTCAAGCAGGTGGAAACATTACAAAAATTTGCTCCGATATTCGAAAAAGCTTCAGGTAAGTTTTCGTCCAAATTGTCAGTCAATTCTTTGCTGCAAAACGACATGATGCCAAATCTGGCCTCGTTGATTGGTAACGGGTCGCTCTCAACTAAATCGATTGGTTTAAGTAATGTGGAAGTTATCAACGCATTGGCTTCAAAACTCAATCGTTCAGGATTGTCAAGCAGTACAATTAAAGATTTGGCCTTGAATTTTGATATTAAGGATGGGAAAGTCAACACTAAACCTTTTGACGTTGCATTAGGTAATATCAAAATGAAATTGGGTGGCTCTACCGGTTTGGATAAAACTATTGCTTATACAGGTACAGTTCAAATGCCTGATCAATTCAATTTGGGAAAATTTTCAAATTTGAATTTGAAAATAGGTGGAACATTTGCAAAACCAAAAGTTCAGGTTGATATGATGAGTATGTTGAATAACATTTTAAGCGATACAAAATCAAAAGCAGTTGGGAGTGTGAACAAACAAATTGATGCTGCAAAACCAAATGCAATTAAGGCAGCTCAAGATCAGGCTGACCAAATCAGGGCTGAAGCCAAAAAAGTTGGCGATCAACTTATTTCAGAAGCTAAAACTCAGGGCGATCAATTAGTTGCTAAAGCATCAAATCCTTTCACTAAAATGGTCGCACAGAAAGCGGCACAAAAGTTGCTGGATGAGGCTCAAAAGAAATCTGATGATCTGAATGCAAAAGCTGATGCAAAAGCAAAAGATTTGATACAGAAAGCATCAGGTAACGCTAAATTGTAATTTGTGTAATTTTCAATTAGGTTTTTAAGGATGAAATTCAAGTTAATTTTTCTGTTTCCTTTTTTCTGTCTGTCACTTTTTGCCAAAAGTGCAGATGGTGGAGATGTTTTTTTTAATAACAAACAATATGTCAAAGCTCGTGCTGTTTACGAGAGTGCATTGAAGAAAAAGCCGAAAGATGCTTTGTATAACTATCGGTATGCCCGCTGCTGTTATGAGTTAAAAGATTATGACAATGCCATCACTCATTTTGAGTTGTCGGGAAGTAAATTTCCTATGCGGGATTTGTATTTAGGTGAATTGTACTTTAATACTTATCGTTTTGATCAATCTGTAACGGCTTATCAGGCTTACATTTCAACGCTGAAACCAGACGACAGTAAAATTCCGGAGTATCAACAAAAAATGAAGCAAGCCGAAAATGCAGCTCGCTTGCTGACGAAAGTTGAAGATATTGCCATTGTGGATAGTGTGGTGGTAAGTAAAAGTGATTTTTTGAAGTTTTATAAATTTAGCAGCGAACTAGGCTCACTCAGCCAGGAGCCAATTAAAATTACAGCACATCGTACCGTTGATAAAATTAAGTATACCACTCAGCGTCAGGACCGGATTTATTATTCCGATTCCATTCATGGGCAGATGGATATTTTTACATCGTATAAATTGCTGGATGATTGGTCTGCTCCAACTTCTATTTCTCCATTGATAAATACTTCTGCTAATGAAAATTACCCTTTTTTGTTGTTAGATGGCGTTACCGTTTATTTTGCTTCGGATGGAGAAAACTCAATTGGAGGTTATGACTTATTTGTCACCCGCTTTAATCCTTCTACCGATAGTTATTTAGCTCCTGAAAATATTGGTTTTCCTTTTAATTCCTTCGCGAACGATTACATGATGGTGATCGATGAGCAACGCCATTTGGGTTGGTTTGCCACCGATCGAAATCAACGGGTAGGCAATGTGGTGATTTATACTTTCATTCCGAATGAAACAAAAACGATAATTCATTCGGATGATAAGGACTATGTTAGGCGTGCAGCACAATTAAAAACATACCGAAAAGTAACAGCTATAGTCGCTGAAAGCGATTCCGCCTCTCAGAATCAAGTCAAAAAAACTGAAGGTCAGATTGAATTTGTTATAAATGATTCTATTGTTTATACTAATGTAAAGCAATTTAAGAGTGATGGGGCTCTAAAACTTTGGATAGAGATGCGTAAATTCTCTGCAGAGATTAAAGCGTTGAAAACACAATTAAGTGATTTGAGAACTAAATATGCTAATGCCCAAAATGAAGGTGATAAAGCTACTTTAGCTCCCCAAATATTAGAATTGGAAACTAAAATTGCAGAACAGCAAAAACAGATTTCACTCAAAGCAATTCAGATTCGAAAAGAAGAAATCTTGTTTTATCAGAATTCAAAATGATTATTATTTTTCTTTATTCT
>DATFAW010000116.1:0-6811 GCA_035254165.1 Paludibacter sp. | reverse complement strand
CCATAACGTTGACCTTGCAATCGCCGAGGATCTTCAACTTCTGCTAAACATTCTACTAAACTCATAGCGTTTTTTTTTGCAAAGATAATGATTTCAAAGAACTTTTTAGAACTTAACAGCCCTGCCCCAAATGGGGGCTTAAGAGTTGATTTTACAAGCTGTCTACATTTAAATGTTTTATCAAATACTGCGTCTCAAAGCCCCCATTTGGGGGTTGGGGGGTCGTTAAGTATATCCTCTCAATTCTTCAAATACGCTTCCTCTCGCGGGGTTATTTTCATGATCTTGGTGTTCCGGGCGGAGTTTTTCTCGGTTACCACGATGGCCGTTACCGACACGGTTACGTTTATCGGTTCAATGATGTTGTCGTTCAGCAAGCCCAGGTAAATCTTACCTGTCAATGGTTTCTTCATTTGTGCGGCATCGTTCAGCACATCGCCGTGCTTAAAGTTCTTGAATTGTTTCCCGAATTTAAACAGCGTAGCATTAGACTCGTCGGTTATAAACCAGAATTTTACATTGTCTTCGCCTTGTATCAGGCTGAATGTGTTGATGCCATACAGGGCCAGTGCCGCCATGCTGCCATAGCCCGAAATGTTTGACGCAACCGAAGCTGCCGTGTTCAAAAAACCGTGTTGGGATTTGTTGAAAGCTTTCTGGCCTTCGTTGCCCACGCCGATGTAATAGCTCCACGACACGGTTCCCGGGGGAAGGGTGAAGTCGATCACGCTTTTGTTGGCTGCGGCGTAAAAGATACTCGACGATTCGATTTTTGTCACCCTGTTCATCAGCATTTGAGCCACGGTATCTTTTCGGATCAGGTAGTTGTCTTGGGTGGGCACGTAGGTGGTGTCTTGCACCGTGCGCCAGTAGACCGACGAATTGAAGTCTTGCCTGGTCATGATTGACGGAATGCGCTGGATTTTTATCTTGCAGATTCGCACCGAATTTGTCGGGTTGGAAAAACGGAACTTATAAATGCCTGTTTGTGACACATGCAGTGTTCTGTTTTTGATTTTCTTTACGTTGTAATCCATAAATTTGGTGGATGCCGGCAGTTCGCTAATCTCCATCTCGTCGAGCGATGAGCCGCTCACCATGCTGAACGAGAAAACCAGTTCGTCGCCCGCTGCAAAGCCGTAATAAAACACCTCTTCGCCCTGCTCGCTCACCTTCACGGTGTTCTCGGCCACATCTACGGGCAGTAGTCCGAAAGCCCATGCTCCCAACGAGCAACTAACCACGGATAATAATATCAAAATTCTTTTCATCGTTTCTGTTCAAATTCAATGTCCCGGGGAACTTTGTTTTGTCGGCGTGCGCGCTTGAAATCGTGCCCCGGCTTTGGTACTGCAAAAGTAGCTAAACTATTCTGAATGACTGATACGCTATCCGTGAAAAGAGAGAAGGATGTGGTTTTTCTATAGGGACAGGTCGCGACCTGTCCTTCTTGGTGCGACCTGTTCTTGTTGGATAATTGGTTGGATTGGTTATTTAGGATTGATCGCGTTTTAGTTTTAGGACAGGTCGCGACCTGTCCCTACGCATTGCATGTATTTCAAATAAACAAAATGCGCCTCCCGGATGATTCGGAAGGCGCATTGTTTATAGTGCGTAGCTGGCTTGTTTTGTCAATAACTTTTTAGTTTTTGGTCGGTGGTATCGTCCTGAAATTTAGTTACAGTTATTGTTCTGCAATTTATAATCTAAACCCCTCCTCCGCCAGCTGGCGGATCGTCCCCTTTAGCAAAGGGGACATTAGAGAAGTGCGAAACTTTTTTCATAAGAGCGAAGTTTCACAAAGCCTGAAGTTTTTGATGTCATATTTTTTTTGCAAACTCCCGCATACGATCTTCGCTTTTGATAAAGGGAAGTCCTCGAAGGGGGAAGGGTTAGAAAATAAACAATAACTGCAACCAAATTTCAGGACGATACCATGTTGAATCATGATAATTGGATGGGTCATTCAGGATAGGGCGCGACCTGTCCCTACGTGTAATAAAAATGCGCTTCCCGAATCCTGGAAAGCGCATTTCTTTATTATGAATTGTGCATTATGAATTATGCATTATATTACGCATTGCTTTTCACCCATTTGTCCATGGCTGCGGCAGCCTTGCGGCCATCGCCCATGGCGAGGATAACGGTAGCACCACCACGTACAATGTCGCCCCCGGCAAAAATGATAGGCACGGCCGATTGCATAGTGTCATCATTTACCACCACGGTTCCCCATTTGGTTACTTCCAATCCTTTTACCGATTGTGGAATAAGCGGATTTGGCGACACACCAACACTTACAATTACTTCGTCCACTTCGATCAATTCGGTTTTGCCCGGAATTTCAACCGGCGAGCGGCGGCCCGAAGCGTCCGGTTCGCCAAGCTCCATCACTTGAAGCAGCATGTGAGTTACGCGTCCTTGTTCGTTGCCGATATATTCGATAGGGTTATGCAAAGTCATAAAGTCGATACCTTCCTCTTTGGCGTGTTTTACTTCTTCGAGGCGGGCAGGCATTTCTTCTTCGGAGCGGCGGTAAACCAAAATAGCTTTTTCGGCACCGAGTCGGCGGGCAGTACGAACCGAGTCCATAGCGGTATTTCCACCACCAATAACGGCTACTTTTTTACCTTTAAATACCGGGGTGTCCGACTTAGGATTGGCAGCATCCATTAGGTTTACGCGGGTCAGGTATTCGTTCGACGACATGATGCCAACGAAATTTTCGCCTTTGATATTCATAAAGCGAGGCAGTCCGGCACCGCTGGCAACGAAAATGCCTTTGAAGCCATCGTCTTCCAGGTCTTTGATGGTGATTGTTTTTCCAACGATGCAGTTCGTTACGAAATGTACGCCCATGGCTTGGAGGTTTTGAATTTCCACATCCACAATGTCGTTAGGCAAACGGAACTCAGGAATTCCGTATTTCAATACACCGCCAATTTCGTGTAATGCTTCAAATACCACTACCTCGTAACCCAGCTTAGCCATGTCGCCGGCAAAAGCCAGTCCGGCAGGGCCTGAACCTACGGCAGCGATTTTAATATTGTTCGGTTCTGCCACTTTGGGTACAGAAATATTTCCGCTTTCGCGTTCGTAGTCGGCGGCAAATCGTTCCAGGTGTCCGATAGCAACCGATTCTTTTTTCATTTTCAAATGTATACATTGGCCTTCGCATTGTTTTTCCTGCGGACAGACGCGGCCACAAACAGCGGGTAGGGCAGAAGTTTCTTTCAGTACTCTGGCAGCTTCCAAAAAATCGCCACGTTCAATGTTTTTTACAAATCGAGGGATGTCAATTCCCACCGGACAGCCTTGCGTACAGCTTGGGTTTGCGCAGTCGAGGCAACGTTTTGCCTCCTGCATGGCTTGTTCGGGCGTTAAGCCCAGGTTCACTTCTTCTACCCGATTGTGGCTCCGGTATTCGGGGTCAAGTTCGGGCATGTGAACACGAGGTATGTCGGTGCGCTCTTTGGCTTTCATGGAGCTGCGCAAGTCGGCGCGCCATTGTTGAGCTCTTTCTTCGTTTGATTCCATAATGATTAGTCAGTTATCAGTTATCAATGAACGGTAAACAGGGAGCAGTCATTATTGATGACTGTTGACTGTTGACAGATCACTGTTCACTGTGTTTATTTATTCTTGTAGTTTTTAAAATAGAAAAAAGCATTTTCGAAATTTCGTCAGCTTCAGCATACATTGACTGAAAAGAAGTCTCATTAATATAATCAGTATCTTTCAGCAATGAAAGCCAGTATTTTGTTTCCAGTGATTCTTTGTAAGCAATGCTTGTTTTTGAAGAGAAATCTCTTTTCGAAATAGCTCCGATTGCTTCAGCTATATTTGCTCCAATGGAAGTTCCACTGCCTAATAATTGTTTGGATAATATAAACTCTTTCTTTTCTGTTTGTAAAAACTGGAATGCTTTGACTATCCGAATTGCAAAAGGATAAGCTTTGTTGTAGACTATACTATCTTTCATGTTGCAAACTGTTTACTGGTCACTGGTCACTGGTCACTGTTTCTGTGACGCTTCAAATTCTTTCATTTCTTCGCGTTCGATATCCCTGTATCCGCCCAGGCGCATCAACATTTCATCAAAATCAACCTGATGTGCGTCGAATTCAGGACCGTCTACACATACAAATTTTGTTTTACCACCTATGCTCACACGGCAAGCTCCACACATACCTGTTCCATCCACCATAATGGTGTTTAAGGATGCAAGAGTTGGGACTTCGTATTTTTTTGTTAGTATGCTCACGAATTTCATCATGATAGCCGGGCCGATAGTAACACACAAATCTACTTTTTCGCGATTTATTACCGATTCAATACCGTTTGTCACCAATCCTTTGGTTCCGTACGAGCCATCGTCGGTCATCACGATTACTTCGTCGGAGTTAACGCGCATTTGTTCTTCCAGAATAATCAACTCCTTGGTACGGGCAGCCAATACGGTGATAACCCGGTTGCCTGCTGCTTTCAATGCTGCCACGATAGGCATCATGGGTGCTGTTCCTACACCACCACAAGCACAAACTACTGTTCCGAAATTTTCAATATGAGTTGCTTTTCCCAGAGGACCTACCATATCAGTAATGTAATCACCTTCTTCCAGCGCGCATAATTTGGTGGAAGAAACGCCCATTCTCTGCACAACCAGGGTTATTGTACCCTTCTGCAAATCGGCATCTGCTATAGTCAACGGAATGCGTTCACCTTTCAAACCCACTTTTACCATAACAAAGTGGCCGGCTTTACGCGCTTTGGCAATTAACGGAGCTTCCACCTCAAACTTGATTACGTTTGCAGAGAAATACTCCTTACTGATAATTTTATTCATTTTGATAGAATTTTTTTATTATGCACGCAAAATTACAAAAAAAAAGACTCGTTCCAAATCATATTGTAATAATAAACTACAAATTTATTGCTGTTTTGCAATAAAATGACAAAAATAAATTGCCGAAATCGGGAAAAATGATAGTTCTATTCCTAAATTAAATTAGCCGGATATTTAAACTGTTGTTTCGTGTTGAAATTTGGCTAATTTTGCAACCAAAATATCTCATTCAAATACTATATTCAACCCCGTTTCTACAGATGAAAAAGAGTTTAATCCTATTCTTCTCCGCATGCTGTTTCATTCAACAAGGCTACTCCCAATCGGTCGTAAAAGACAGCGTCAGGCTCGATGATATAATTGTAACAGGTTCTAAAATTGAAATATCCCGAAAGCTTGTTCCGTTGTCTGTTTCGCAAATTTCAAGGCAGGACATTGAAAACAGCGGGCAGGTCAATATTCTGCCAACGCTGAATACGTTTGCTCCGGGTATTTTTGTTACCGAGCGCAATGTGTTGGGCTTTGGGGTTTCTACCGGCGGTTCGGGTTCTATCAGCATCCGGGGTGTGAGCGGTTCGCCCAATACCGATGTGTTGGTTTTGATTGATGGACACCCGCAGTACCAGGGTATTTTCGGTCATCCACTTTCCGATGCTTATGTGGCTTCGGATGTAGAGAAAGTGGAAATCATTCGTGGTCCGGCTTCCATTCTGTATGGTTCTAATGCTATGGCCGGAGCTATCAATATTATTACGAAAAAACAAGGGCAAGATGGCTTGAAAGTCAATTTCGGAGCTGCATTTGGTTCGTTCGATACGCAAAAATATTATGGAACTATCGGGTATAAAAAAGATAACCTGAGTGTTTTTGCTTCGTTGAACCACGACCAGACTGACGGAATTCGTGCTAATACCGATTTCAATATCACCAATGGTTACACCAAAGTGGGATACGAACTAAGCAAGCACTTTGACTTGACTGCCGATTTCAGCATAGCCAAATACAACGGTGACGATAATGGGTCTATTTACGCTGCGCCTGCACCGTTCAATATCGATATTACCCGTGGCAAAACGTCTGTTTCGCTCGAAAATAAATATGATAAAGTGGAAGGTGCGTTAAAGATCTATCATAATTTTGGTACACACGATTTGTCGGATGGCTTTCATTCCACCGACAGAAACAGTGGTTTGATGTTTTATCAAACGCTTAAACTCTTTACCGGAAGTAACATTACAGTCGGCACGGACATTAAGCAGTATGGTGGAAAGGTAAACCAAACAGCCGTAAAAGATTCATTGATTACGGTGAACGAATCGGCCGTGTACGCGTATGCCCAACAAACTTTGTTCGAAAAGCTGAATTTGAGTGCCGGACTTCGTCTTGAGCACAACTCGAAATATGGCACGGAACTGGTACCCTTTGCCGGTTTGACTTATAACCCAACTTCGACTACCACATTTAAAACCTCGGTTTCAAAAGGTTTTCGTAGTCCTACCATTATGGAACTCTACCTGTATGCGCCAAATTCTGATTTAAAGCCGGAGCGAATGATGAACTACGAAGTGAACTGGTTGCAATCAGTTTTGGATAATCGCATTCAGTTTGACTTGACTGCTTATTTTATTAAAGGCGATAATATCATTCAGGTTACACCGGGTGTTCCGCCTGCTATGACCAGAAAAAATTTAGGTGCATTTATCAATAAAGGCATTGAGTTTTCGGCGAAATACATTATTGCGAGAAATCTGTATGTCAATGCTAATTACAGTTACCTGAATTTGGACAAACCTGTTTTAGCTGCACCACGCCAGCAAATTAATTTCAATGTAAATTATACGTATAAGATATGGAGCCTGAATATGTCGTCTCAATATATCGAAAAGCTGTATTCTGCTGTTTATTCTCCTATGCAGCCAATGACCAAAACCCTTAATTATAATCTGCTGAATGCTCGTTTGTCGG
>DATFAW010000115.1:0-4991 GCA_035254165.1 Paludibacter sp. | reverse complement strand
TGGAGAAAAACAAAACAAAAATTATAAAATAAAACAAATAAAAATCATGGCAAAAACAACCGCTGAGGAGTTGAAATTTCCAACTTCCGACAAATTGAAAGCATTGCAACTGGCAATGGATAAAATTGAAAAAGACCACGGAAAAGGTACCATCATGCGCATGGGCGACACGAAAGTGGAAGATGTATCTTTCATTTCGAGTGGGTCGATTGGGCTGAATGTAGCCTTGGGCGTTGGCGGTTATCCACGTGGACGTGTAATCGAAATTTACGGACCTGAATCGTCAGGTAAAACAACGCTGGCCATCCACGCTATTGCCGAAGCTCAAAAAGCCGGTGGTATTGCAGCTTTTATCGATGCTGAACATGCTTTCGATCGCTTTTATGCCGAAAAACTGGGTGTAAACATTGAAGAATTATTGATTTCACAACCGGATAATGGCGAGCAAGCTTTGGAAGTTGCCGATCAGTTGATTCGCTCTTCGGCCGTAGACATTGTGGTAATTGACTCGGTTGCAGCTTTGACCCCAAAAGCCGAACTGGAAGGCGATATGGGCGATTCTAAAATGGGATTACAAGCCCGTTTGATGTCGCAAGCATTGCGTAAACTAACTGCCAATATCAACAAGACCAATACAACTTGTATATTCATCAACCAGTTGCGCGAAAAAATCGGTGTTATGTTCGGTAATCCTGAAACAACAACCGGTGGTAACGCATTGAAATTCTACGCTTCGGTGCGTTTGGATATTCGCCGCATTGGCCAACTGAAAGATGGCGACGAAGCCATCGGTAACCAAACCCGCGTAAAAGTGATTAAAAATAAAGTGGCACCACCATTCCGCAAAGCCGAATTCGACATTATGTATGGCGAAGGAATTTCAAAAACTGGCGAAATCCTTGATTTAGGTGTGGAATACGGTATTATCAAAAAAAGCGGTTCATGGTTTAGCTATGGCGAAACCAAACTGGCTCAGGGCCGGGATGCTTCGAAAGCAGTGATCAAAGACAATCCTGAATTAGCAGCCGAACTGGAAGCTAAAATCGTGGAAGCCATTCAGAGTAAATAGATTTTTATAAAGAAATCCTCATCTAATTAAGTGTGAAAACTTAATCGGATGAGGATTTTTTCATTTCCAGCCACGAAGTGGCGTAGTCTGTAAACATAGGGCGAAGCCCTATGAGCTGCAAAGCAGCCACCTAAGCCACGAAGTGGCATAATCGTAAAACCTCATAATATCGAATGCCATGGCACAATCACTCGTCAAGAACTACATTCATCTCGTTTTCAGCACAAAGCATCGACATCCTTTTATTGATGAATCCATCGAGAATGAACTTTTTAATTATCTGGGTGGAATTTGTAAGAATTTGGAATGCCAACCCATTATCGTTGGCGGACATGCTGATCATGTTCACATTCTTTGTCTGCTCTCCAGAAAAATAGCATTAATGAAACTGCTGGAAGAAGTCAAATCTCATTCTTCCAAATGGATTAAAACGAAAGGAGAAAGTTACAAGAACTTTTACTGGCAAGATGGTTATGGAGCATTTTCTGTAAATCCAAAAGAAGTGGATGTAGTTATCAAATATATTGTAAATCAACGGGAACATCACACCCGAAAGACTTTCCAAAGAGAATTCATGCAATTTCTCGAAGAGTATAAGGTAGGATATGATGAACGCTATATCTGGGAATAGATTTTCCTTTTTGCGGGATTTGCCGATTACGCCACTTCGTGGCTAAATTTGCTTATCCTCTAATCGTCGGGCTTCGCCCAACGCAAACAGAAATCACCACTTCGTGGCTTCATTCATCATGTTTTGCTGCCCGGAACAATCTGATACTTTTATCAGGCATCCTCATCAACGTTATCGCGTCACCCTTCGTAACGTTATGATGACACACTTCGTAACGTTACGAAGTCATGCTTCATAATCCGAACAATTCGAATCAATCTAAATAAACGCGTCCGACTTGCTAATTCGCATCTCACAGGCCTTGCAATCAAAAGTCAATTCATACACCTGATCATTATTCCGGAGGTAAAGCGGCTCTTTAAATGTAGCTTTATAGCCTTCTTTCGGACACCAACCCATATTGAACTTAATACAGTGCTTGCAAAACATAAGCGGAACACCTTCTTCTGCTTTCACTTCAAATCCGGGCATCACTTCCTCCACACCGTGTTCGAGATAAAATGCCTCAGAAAGTTTATTGGTTACATTTCCCAGATAAGTCAATTGCTTGATAGGAAAAGAGGCCGTTTTTGCTTCGTGTCCCGGTTCCCGGACATAAGAAGCAGCTCTGACTTCGTCAAGCTTCTCAACAGCTTGTCTGCGCCATTCGCCCAATTGCGAAGCCGGGAAAAACCACGGTGCATTGATTTCGATATGAATAGCTGTAGCTTCGTAAATGGTATTTCCAAGCTTGGATAGCTGATTCTTTATATTGTCATTAACTACCTCAGGCTTCTGTGCCGGCTGTTTATCACACACAGCTTCGAATGTGCTTGAAATTCCGTTTTCGTCGGTTAGTTGAATCGAAAAACCATTCGGTGTTTCCCCGAAAAACATCTCCACTCCCACCCGGCGTTCTGAAGTTTTGCCTTTCAGCACTTTTTCAAAAGCCTGATCCTGATTTCGGTAAAGCATTACGCCATCCGTTATTTTAGGCATCTCGGCAGGGAATATTTGCTTTCTCTCCACACGGTTTACTCTAAATCCGGTCAAATCGCCATGTTTATTAATAAAGCAAAGTCCATCGCCGTTATTCAACGTTGCACCGTTTTGCATTTCAAAGAAATTGCGACTGATATAAGTAACCTTTCCAATAGGCTCACCCAACGATTTAGGTGTTTCAAGTTGGGCAATGTCTGGTTTCCGGCCATGCAAGAAATAATCGGTGTTGCTCCGGCGGAAACTCTTCTCGGGATTTGGTTCAAAAAGTATGGTGGTTCGCCCAGCCGAAGCTCGTTGATAGCGGGTGCTACCGTCCAAAATGGCATCCAGTTTCTTACGATAATAAGCCGTTATATTCTTCACATAATCAACATCCTTCAGGCGACCTTCAATTTTGAATGAGGTTACTCCGGCATCCATCATTTCTTCCAGTGAATCGGACAGATCCAAATCTTTCAACGAAAGTAGATGCTTATTTTTTACCAACATAGTATCATCGGCATCCAGCAAATGGTACGGCAAGCGGCAATACTGTGCGCATTGCCCACGATTGGCGCTGCGTCCGCAATTAGCCTGGCTCATATAGCATTGTCCGCTATAACTGACACACAACGCACCATGCACAAAAGCCTCTAGCTCTACGTCCGTTTGCGATGATATTTCCGTAATTTGCTTCAACGATAATTCACGGGCCAATACCACACGCGAAAAACCAACATCTTGCAAAAAGCGAACTTTCTCCACTGTCCGGTTGTCGGTTTGTGTACTGGCATGAAGGGCAATAGGCGGCAAGTTCAGTTTTAGAATACCCATATCCTGAATAATCAGGGCATCGGCTCCGGTATTATATATCTCCCAAATCAACTTTTCAGCTTCCGGCAACTGGTCATCAGTAAGCACTGTATTCAATGCCACCAATACCTTAACCCGAAATTGATGAGCATACTGAACCAACGTAGCAATGTCCTCCAACGAGTTTCCGGCAGCTGCCCGTGCACCAAATTGCGATGCACCGATATACACGGCATCAGCCCCGTGATTGATAGCTGCCAAACCACATTCAAGGTTTTTGGCGGGAGAAAGAAGTTCAATAGAACGAAGAGAGCCCCCACCCCCTAAAGGGGAGTAAATATTAGTTACTTTCATTTTCAGATTTTATCAATGGTATTCATATTCCCCTTTAGGGGTTAGGGGTCTAATGTATTTTCGTCAAATCATAAGGAGTTTCCTGGTAAACAAAGTAGTTCAGCCAGTTAGTAAAAAGCAGGTTGGCATGACTACGCCAACGAACCAGCGGTTCGTTGTTCGGGTCATCATTGCGGTAATAATTTTGCGGCATATTAATCGGAAGCCCCTTTGCCACATCGCGTTTATACTCGGTATCGAGCGTCAAAGGCGAATATTCGGAATGTCCGGTTACAAAAAACTCACGACCGTTTCGAGCCATCACCAAATATACACCCGATTCAGGCGATTCGGAAAGCAACGTCAATTCAGGAACTTTCCGGATATCTTCGGCACGCACTTCGGTATGGCGGCTGTGAGGTACATAAAATATATCGTCAAACCCACGGAAAATCGGATTCAGGTGATCAAATTTAACATGTTCAAATACACCAAACATTTTGGCAGCCAACGGATATTTTGGCACACCATAATGGTGATACAAACCCGCTTGCGCAGCCCAACAAATATAGAGCGTTGAAGTAACATGCGTCTTTGCCCAATCAAAAATCTTTGTAATTTCAGGCCAATAATTCACTTCTTCAAAATCAAGCAGTTCCACCGGCGCACCGGTAATAATCATACCATCATAATTACTCTGGCTAATTTCATCAAATGTTTTGTAGAAAGTAATCAAATGTTCGATGGGCGTATTTTTCGAAGTATGACTTTCCATATGCAGAAAATCAATTTCAATCTGAAGCGGCGAATTGGACAACAAACGAATCAAATCCGTTTCCGTCGTAATTTTCACCGGCATCAAATTCAATATCACAATTTTAAGCGGACGAATTTCCTGAGTGGAAGCACGCTCTGAATCCATAACAAAGATATTCTCTTCTCGAAGAGCATCTACAGCCGGCAATGTGAAAGGTATATTTAATGGCATTGTTTCTTAATATAAGATGACCCCCAACCCCGTTCGACTGAGCTCACGCCGAAGCCTAAAGGGGAGTTAAAGATCACGTTTACAAATAATACATACTTACATTCAGTCCCCTTTAGGAGATTTATTTAATAATATTTCTTATATATTTTCCAATAAGCTGCACTGCCCACGAAATCAGTCAGAAAATCATTTAATTC
>DATFAW010000114.1:0-7595 GCA_035254165.1 Paludibacter sp. | reverse complement strand
AAGACCCTGAAATACAGTCTATCCTTCATTTTTACATTCAATGTATCGGTTAGAGAATGATCATTTCCAAAATCTATCTTATCCGCAACATTATCCTTCTGATAATCAATCACAAAATACGAATGAAATTCCACTATGTTTTCAGCAACACTGTCCGGTATTGAAAGTTTCGCTGACAATGAATAAAGGTCGCTTGAAGCTACTGAATTTTCAAGTTGTTTACAGATCTCTTTAACCGTTTGGGCATCCGAACCATAAAGCATTGCCATTGCTTCTGCCTTATAAATTCGGGCAGATGGCCGTGAAAGATACAATCCGACACCAAGCGATATGGCAATCACAACGCCAGATATAAAATAATAGCGGTAAGTTAATCGGATTAGATATCCAAAACTGTTGAGCAGACCTTTGATTTGCTTACCTACCCAGTTAAAGAACAGAGTAATTAGCTGAAGCAAGTTAATTTCTTTTGAATTGTCGTTTTCCATATCCATTAGTTTATTTCGGAAATTTAAATGTAATTATTTGTATTCGATTGATTTTCCTCTTCCGCATCTTCCATATAATCCTCTGCCTCATCACCTTCTTCGTCTTCTTCTTCAGTCCAAGGTATTACAGGCCTTTGAGGTCCTTCTTTTCGATAAAATACGGATAAGAAAATGCCCGTTAGCCCACCTGCTAAATGTCCTTCCCACGAAATGGGATCCTGAATTTTCCAAGGAAAAACATGCCACACCATATTTCCATAGATAAATGCAACAACTAACGACAACGCAATCAAAGGTACATGCTTTCGTATTATTCCACTGAAAAACAGAAAAAAAGCAATAGAATAAATCAAACCACTTGCTCCAACGTGCCAACTATCTCTTCCGATAAGCCAAAGCAATAATCCGCTGGATATGTATGAGATAAATAATACTTTAGACGCAATTTCTTTGTAAAAAAAATACAAAGAGCTTCCCAGCAAAACAAACGAAATTACATTGTTGGCAAGGTGGCTCCAATCAACATGAACAAAGATCAATGTAAATATGCCCCCAATAGTCATTATCCTCCGTGGAAAAATTCCGGCAGTATGAAAATCCCAGCCCATACCTTTTTCCAATAAAAAGCTCATTATCATCAATATCCCAAGAACAAAAGGGATAAAAACAGCGTTTATGAATTGTCGCTTTTCATTAAAGGTTTTGGGATTATTAAGCATGTCTTGCAATTGTCATTTTCGACACAAAGTTACTATTTCTTTATGAGGTTAACGTAACAAGTTGATTAAAAGTATGTGAATTAGTAAAAATTCGAGTCTTCAAGAAATATCACCAAAGCATTTTCCCCTGCATTTTCAGTATCGGCCAATCACAATTTAATGACAAACGACAAATTACAACAACCTCAATTTTAACCCAAGAAGCCTTTTATATTTCAGATTTTATTTATACATTGCGGTCGATAAAATTAAAAACGTTTGTTGTCAGGCCAACTAAATAGGTTTTTTCCTGCCGTTTTTTTTTGTTAGATTCTCTCTACACAAACCTGAAGTTATATTATTCTTAGTTTAATTTATGAGTTATCTTAATTTTGACAAAACCCTGCTTATGAATCTAGAAAAATCACTTTCAAAAGAGATGATTCGAACAAATCGTGCGGGAACATACAACAGCACCACACTAATTGACTGCAATACAAGGAAATACCATGGGCAACTTGTAATACCCATTCCTGAAATCGACAATTTGAACCATATACTCCTTTCGTCTTTTGATGAAACGGTAATTCAACATGGAGCTGAATTTAATTTAGGAATTCACGAGTACGAAGGGGATATTTTTAGCCCCAACGGTCACAAATATATTCGCCAGTTCGACTGCGAGATAATTTCACGTACTATTTATCGTGTAGGTGGTGTAATTCTTTCAAAAGAAAGAATGTTAGTTTCGTTTGAGCCACGTGTTCTTTTTAAATACACGTTGATTGAAGCGCATTCGCCTACTGTACTTCGATTCAAACCATTTCTGGCATTTCGAAGCGTAAATGAATTGACTCATCAAAACGATCAGGCCAATACCTCATATGCTGAAATCCAAGATGGAATCAGAATGTGTCTTTACGAAAATTATCCCTGTTTACACATGCAGTTTTCAAAAAAAATAAATTACACCCATCAACCTGATTGGAACAAAAATATCAAATATTATAAGGAAAAAGAACGTGGCTATGAATATAAAGAAGATCTGTTGGTCCCGGGGCATTTTGAATTGCCAATAAAAAAAGGCGAATCAATAATATTTTCTGCAGGCATTTCCGAAATATCACCCCGAAAGCTTAAGTCGCTCTGGGACGAAGAATTAACACGAAGAAGTCCACGTGCTGACATGTTCGCTTGTTTAAAAAATTCAGCAGAACAATTTTACAAACGAGAAAGTAAAAAAAGCCATTTAGCGCGACAGGTTTATAAGCATGAAGATGACAAAACTTACTTGTTAGCAGGATATCCCTGGTTTGGTGCCCGGGCTCGTGACCAATTTGTGGCTCTGCCCGGTTGTACACTTACGATTGACAGGATGGACTATTTCTATGATATTATGCAAACTGCCATTCCCGAATTAGAACGATTCATGAGTGGCGAACGAAGTGGTTTTAAGCTTGAGGCGATTGACGATCCGGATGTTTTACTTTGGTTTATCTGGACCGTGCAGCAATTTGCAGAAAGCGTATCATTGAAAGAAGCTGCTGACAGATATGAAAAATTAGTAACCAACATTATATCATACATTCGTAAGCAAAATCATCCAAATCTATTTCTGCACAATAATGGATTGCTTTATGTAAACGGCACAGAAAAACCGGCAACATGGATGAACGCCATGGAAAACGGTCGACCAATCACTCCACGAACAGGTTACGTTGTCGAAATTAATGCATTGTGGTTTAATGCCCTCAAATTTGCCTCACAACTTACACGCGAGAAAGGAAACGAACATGCAGCAGACTTGCTCGATTATCAAGCCGAAATTGCGCGTGAAGCATTTGTAAACATATTCTGGAATGGAACTTATTTATATGATTTCGTTGACGGAAGTTACAATGATTTGGAAGTTAGACCAAATATGATATTAGCCGTTGCTTTGCCATTTTCACCATTGAGCAGGCAACAACAAAAATCCGTCTTAGACATCACTACCAAGGAGTTACTCACTCCCAAAGGATTGAGAACATTAAGCCCCAAAAGTGGCTTTTACAGACCAAGTTATGTTGGTGGACAGTTAGAACGGGACCGCAATTACCACAATGGACCAGTTTGGCCATGTACTTTTGGTGCATTTGCCAGAGCTTATCTGGTAGTTTACAAACAGAGTGGAAAATCTTTTCTGGAAAGAATGCTTGTAGGTTTAGAAGCTGAAATGAATGAATTGTGTATTGGCTCACTTCCCGAGTTATTCGATGGGAATCCTCCATTTAAAGGGCATGGTGGAATGTCGTTTGCCATGAGTGTTGCAGAAATTTTGAGAGTGTTAGACATGTTGAAAAAATACAAAAACGAATAATACATGAAAGCATTAATGTTTGGTTGGGAATTCCCGCCACATATTTTGGGCGGATTAGGAACAGCAAGTTATGGATTAACAAAAGGAATGGCATTGCAAGATGATATGGAAATCACTTTTGTTATTCCTAAACCACATGGCGACGAAGATCAAAGTTTTTTAAAAATAATTGGTGCTTGTAATGTACCCGTAGTTTGGAAAGAAAACGACTGGAATCATGTGAATCAACGCATTGGTTGGGTCATGCCTCCTGATGAATACTTTTTGCTTCGGGATGGAATTAAATACGACTTTAATCGAATACACACCAATGACTTAGGCTGCATCAATTTTTCCGGGCGCTATCCCGACAACTTGATTGAAGAAATTTCAAATTACGAAGCGGTTGCAAGTGTGCTGGCGCATCAAGTTAATTTTGATATTATCCACTCGCACGACTGGCTGACTTACCCGGCAGGCGTTTTTGCAAAAGAAATAAGTGGAAAACCACTGGTAATCCACGTTCATGCCACCGACTTTGACCGCAGTCGCGGACAAGTAAATCCAACTGTTTATGGTATTGAAAAGCGAGGAATGGACATGGCAGATCACATAATAACCGTGAGCGAGTTGACTCGCAAAACTGTTATTGATAAATATCATCAGGACCCACGCAAAGTAACCACAGTGCACAATGCTGTAGAGCCATTGCCAAATGTAGATTCATTTACAAAATCTCCACGTAAAGACAAAGTAGTGACATTTCTGGGACGAATTACCATGCAAAAAGGACCTGAATATTTTGTAGAAGCAGCTCACCTTGTATTGCAAAAAACAAATAATGTACGTTTCGTAATGGCTGGAAGTGGTGATATGATGCAGGATATGATTGACCTTGTAGCCAAACGTGGCATTGCCGACAAGTTTCACTTCACTGGATTCTTAAAAGGCCGGCAGGTACATGAAATGCTGATAGAAAGCGATGTATACATTATGCCATCGGTTTCTGAACCTTTTGGCATTTCACCCCTGGAAGCTATGCAAGTTGGAACCCCTTCGATAATTTCCAAACAATCAGGCTGCGCTGAAATTCTAACTCATGCCATCAAAACAGATTATTGGGACATTGATGCTATGGCAGATGCGATTTATGCAATAGTAAAAAATCCGGCAATGTATAATAGTCTTCGCGAACTCGGAAGAGAAGAAGTGAATAACATCAGCTGGTACGATGCCGGAATGAAAGTACGTAGAATTTATGAAAGTGTGATGTGACTAATAATTACTTACTTACAATTAAAATAGCAAACAATGCAAAGTAAATATCCTCTCGCTATAGCGATGTAAAATCTATTCAACATGAGAAACATTTGTTTTTATTTTCAGATTCATCTTCCATTTCGGTTGAAACGTTACCGCTTCTTCGAAATAGGTAAAGACCACTACTATTACGATGACTTTCAAACTGGCGATCGAATTCGTAACGCAGTAGAACAATCCTATTTAACTGCCAATCGCACAATCTCTGAGATGATTCGTAGTTCGAATGGAAAGTTTCGTTGCGCATTTTCGATTTCGGGTGTAACATTGGAACAGCTAGAGCAATACGCTCCCGAAGCTATTGACAGCTTTAAGGAATTGGCAAAAACAGGAAGTGTAGAATTTTTTGCCGAACCCTATGCCCATTCCTTATCCTCCATTTTCGATGCCAGTGAATTTGAGCGGCAAGTAAAAATGCACGCTGACAAAATTGAAGCTTTATTTGGCAAGCGCCCTACAGCATTATTCAATGCCGAATTGATTTATTCTGACGAAATCGGCGAATTGGCATCAAAAATGGGGTACAAAACCATGATGGTTGACGAAGCTAAGCATATTTTAGGTTGGAAAAGTCCAAATTATGTTTACAATCATTCATACATCCCTAAGTTTAAATTGTTAGTCAGGAACCGTAAACTGAGCGACGACATCGCTCTTCGATTCTCAAACATATCATTGACTGCAGAAAATTTTATAAATTGGATCGCAAAGTTACCCGAAGAAGAAACTGTTATAAATTTAGGTATGGGTTACGAAGTTTTTGGAATAACTCAATCTGCTCAAACGGGTATCTTTGAATTCATGAAAGCTTTGCCATACCATGCTATGGAACAGCAAATGAATTTTGTTTTGCCTTCCGAGCTTAGCAAAAAAAGCGAATCTGCCGGAGCGTTATCAGCGCCTTATCCTATCAGTTGGGTAGGGAATGAGAAAGACCTGACGCCATGGATGGGTAATGACCTTCAACAGGAAGCATTACAAAAATTGTATGCTGTTGGTGAACGGGTTCGCATGTGCACAGACAAACCTCTTTTACGCGATTGGCTAATATTGCAATCGACCGACCATTTCCGCTACATGAGCCACAAAGACCCGTGGGGAACGAACTACGAAACACCTTACGAAGCATTTATGAATTACATGAATGTATTGGCCGATTTTCTGGAACGTGTTGACGAACAATATCCAACTACCATTGACAACGAAGAGCTGAACGCACTGCTTAAAGCAATCAATAATCAGGAAAAAGAAATTGAAACTCTGGAAGAAGAAGTAAAAAAGTTAAGAGCCAGAAAGATTAAGAACACTGCAGTATAACCAACTTACAACTTTTCTTTTCGCAACACAGGAAACTTACCATGCTACTTGCTCGGTAAGTTTCTGTTATTTACAGACGGGTTATCAACTTCTCATTCTCAATTGGATTTCTCCATTTGGATTTATTCACTTACTTTTGCGTGCTCAAACCTAGCACAAGGACTTTATGCAAGAATTTCTACAAGATAAGATATTTCAAATCATCTCCGAAGCGGCCGACGAACAACAGCAAGAATGCTATGTAATTGGCGGTTTCGTGCGCGACATTTTCCTAAAAAGACCATCGAAAGATATTGATGTGGTAGTAGTAGGGAGTGGCATTGCGCTAGCCGAAAACGTAACAAAGAAACTCGGAAAGAAAGCAAAACTGACAGTTTTTAAAAATTTCGGAACGGCGCAAGTAAAGCTAAAAGACCTGGAAGTGGAATTTGTAGGTGCTCGTAAAGAATCGTACCAACGCGATTCGCGCAAACCAATCGTGGAAAATGGAACGCTGGAAGATGACCAAAATCGCCGTGATTTCACCATAAATGCCTTAGCAATTTGTTTAAACAAAGATCGTTTTGGTGAATTAGTTGATCCGTTTGGAGGAATAGAAGACCTGAAAAATTTCGTCATTCGCACTCCACTCAATCCGGATATTACTTTTTCTGACGATCCATTGCGCATGATGCGTGGTATTCGTTTTTCGGCACAACTTGGATTTTTTATCGAAACAAATACATTTGATGCCATTACCCGTAACAAAGAACGCATCGAAATCATTTCCAAAGAGCGTATTGCCGACGAATTAAACAAAATCATGTTGTCGCGCAAACCATCAGTTGGCTTTATCCTACTTGAAAAAACCGGTCTGCTTCAATTGATATTTCCTGAAGTATTGGCTCTAAAAGGAGCTGAGACAAAGGATGGTATTGGACATAAAGATAATTTTTATCACACGCTGGCCGTTCTCGACAGCCTGTGTGAACATACTGATAACCTTTGGCTTCGGTGGGCGGCTTTGCTTCATGACATTGGTAAGCCCCGCACCAAACGGTTCGACAACCGGCTGGGCTGGACTTTCCACAACCATAACTTTATTGGTGAAAAGATGATTCCGGAAATTTTCCGAAAAATGAAATTGCCAACCAATGAAAAGATGAAATACGTTCAGAAAATGGTATCGCTCCATATGCGCCCCATTGTGCTGAGCGAAGATGAGATTACCGATTCGGCCATACGCCGGTTATTATTCGAAGCCGGAGATGATATTGACGATTTAATGATGCTTTGCGAAGCTGATATAACTTCAAAGAATCCTGAAAAAGTAAAGCGATTTCGTTCCAATTTTCAACTTGTTAGACTAAAACTGAAAGAAATAGAAGAAAAAGACCGGGTACGAAACTTTCAGCCACCTATCAGCGGACAGGAAATCATGGAAACATTTAATTT
>DATFAW010000113.1:0-2916 GCA_035254165.1 Paludibacter sp. | reverse complement strand
GGATTCGGAAATAAAGTTGACAATTACTGCATTGGTTTATAATCAAACCGTTGTAGGAACTTATGGGCTTGTGTTGAGTGAGGAGTTTGGTAACCGTCGGTTTTCGGTAATGATTGGTGAGCCCGAGGCGCAATCTATTGCCTTGAAAATAAATAATAAGAAATCACCCAGGCCATTAACTCACGATCTGATTAAGAATATTCTGAATGTCTTTGAAGCAGAATTGCAGAAAGTGTTGATTTATGATATGGTGAATGACGTGTTTTATGCTGAATTATACATAAAAAAGGATGATAAAGTGCTGGTAATTGATGCAAGGACCTCTGATGCAGTAGCTTTAGCTGTTCGTTCGGATTGTCCGATTTTTATAAAATCAGAAATTCTCGACATTGTTGGCGTTGAGGTGGAGCCTCCGGTTCAGGAGGAAGCCAAGGTTGATTTGCCTGCAGATAATGGAGAACTATCGGATGATGATTTGGACTTGCTTCCGTTAGATGCGTTGGAAGAAATGCTTGAATTAGCCATTAGCCAGGAAAAATACGAATTGGCAGTCATAATTAGGGATGCGATAAAAAGAAGAAAAAATTTGAAATAGTAATTATCAACGAGTTGTAATAAAAAAATAAAAACAAATCTGGTTATCATGGGATTAAAGTTTCGTCTAATAGTTATGAGTTTTCTCCAATATGCAGTTTGGGGTGCGTGGCTTATTTCGCTGGGTGCGTACCTGGGCGGAAGTTTGAAATTTGAGGGATTTCAAATTGGTAGTTTCTTTGCTACAATGGGTATTGCATCTTTATTTATGCCGGGATTGGTGGGGATCATTGCCGATCGTTGGATACCTGCTCAAAAATTATTGGGAATTTGTCATTTTTTGTCTGCGACTTTCCTGGTATTAGCAGCGCCCCGGACGGATTACAGCACGCTGTATTCATTGATCTTATGTAGTGTTATGTTTTATATGCCTACTATTGCATTGTCAAATTCTGTAGCTTACAATGCTTTGACTAAGGGCGGTTTTAATACGGTGAAAGATTTTCCGCCAATTCGTGTATGGGGAACGGTAGGATTCATTTGTTCTATGATAATTGTTGACTTGATGGGTTATACGCATTCTTCTTATCAGTTATACATGTCGGCGGCAATTGGATTTGTTTTGAGTGTTTATTCATTCACGTTGCCAAATTGTGATATTGCTAAAAATGTTGAGAAGAAATCGTGGGTAGACTATATGGGTTTGCGTGCTTTTGCTCTTTTTAAACAAAAGAAAATGGCCATATTCTTTGTGTTCTCCATGATGCTGGGAATGTCGCTTCAGATTACAAACGCTTTTGCAAATGATTATTTAACAAACTTCTTTGGAAAGAATATTTTGTACAAAGGAACTTTTGGGGTAGAACATGCCAATATCTTAATTTCACTTTCTCAAGCATCTGAAACTTTGTGTATCCTGTTGATCCCATTTTTCTTACGAAAATTTGGTATTAAAAAAGTAATGCTGATAAGCATGGTTGCCTGGGTTTTACGTTTTGCCTTACTTGGAGCCGGTAACCCTGGTTGTGGAGTTTGGATGTTGATTCTCTCAATGATAGTTTATGGTGTGGCGTTCGATTTCTTTAATATCTCCGGTTCGCTTTTCGTTGAAAATGAAACAGATTCATCTATTCGTTCCAGTGCCCAAGGTGTGTTTATGATTATGACTAATGGTTTTGGAGCGTTTGTAGGTTCGTATGTTGCCGGTTGGGTGGTTGATCTTGTTGGATGGCCAAACGCGTGGTTTACTTTTGCCGGATATTCTTTGGTTGTTGCCGTTATTTTTTCCTTCGTTTTTAAGTACAATCACAATCCGGTGAAATTTGAAAAGATAACTAATTGACAAAATATTGAAAATAAAAAAAATGCGAAAAGTATCATACTCTTCGCATTTTTTATTTTCTACTGAATGCTAACTAGAAAGGTACTTCGTCGTTACGTCCTCCAAAACCTTGTAATGGATTTGAACCAGCCGGAGTGCTTATAGCTCCTTCTCCATAAAAATTAGCTCCGCTTGATTCATTCATTTTAGAAGAAATAACCTGATAGCCTGAGTTAAACGGATTGTCGTCTTTATCTTTATCATCCCTGTTCATGAACTTGGCGTACTCGCCCTTGAACTTTAATTGTACATCGCCAACAGCACCATTACGGTGTTTTGCAATGATGATTTCTGCAATTCCCAGTAATGAATTTCCTTGCGCATCTTCGGTAAGGTGATAGTATTCCGGACGGTGAATAAAACAAACCATGTCGGCATCCTGCTCAATTGACCCGGACTCACGAAGATCGGAAAGTTGCGGGCGTTTTCCTTCCAGGCCAGAACGACCTTCAACACCACGGTTTAGCTGTGATAAAGCAATAATCGGGATGTCTAATTCTTTTGCTAGCCCTTTGAGCGAGCGCGAAATAAGACTGACTTCCTGCTCCCGGCTACCAAAGCTCATACCACTTGCATTCATCAGCTGCAGATAGTCAATAATTATACATTGTACCTTGTGCTCTTTTACCAGGCGTCTGGCTTTACTTCTGAGTTCAAAAACCGACAAACTTGGGGTATCATCGACATAGATCGGGGCATCGATGAGCGCTTTGATATCCCGGTCTAATTTATTCCATTCGTCCGGTTCCAGTCTTCCGTTTTTTACTTTTTCCCCTTCCAGTTCGCAGACGTTTTGTATTAAACGGTTTACGAGCTGAACGTTTGACATTTCGAGTGAGAACACTGCAACGGGTGTATTGTGGTCTACGCCCATATTTTTAGCCATCGAGAGTACAAAAGCTGTTTTACCCATTGCCGGACGCGCAGCCATAATAATTAAATCGGATTTTTGCCAGCCGGAAGTTATTTTATCCAAACTATGGAAACCTGTAGATACACCA
>DATFAW010000112.1:0-4294 GCA_035254165.1 Paludibacter sp. | reverse complement strand
CCATAAGAAAGTTGTACGGAGAATTATCCATCAATTCCATCAATCGGTTGGCATTATTGACAATGCTCTTGCGCTGTCCCCACGAGATGGTGGCAGTGAGGAATGCAGCTATTTCAATGTCTTCTTTTCTTGAAAAACGGTGAGGAATCTGGATTGGGTCAGAGTGAATGAAATCGAACCGGTTATATTCTTTTACCCGCGAATCAAGCAGATATTTCAGTTCAAAATCAGGGATCCGCGATGGCGAATCCCTGTTTAAATTTGATTCTGAGTCCGATGTATAGTTTTTCATATGCAAAACAAACATTCAAAAGATAGTGACAGCATGTTTTCCATATGATGAGCACTATTGGTATAACCTTTTTCTTTAAGCGACGTTACAAATTCGGCATGCGTTCTTCCTTTTCGATATTCCGGCTCTTTGGCTGGATGCTTCAAGTACCTTTCGAAGGTGACACTTGGTTCACCCAAATTGAGTACGGCGTGGTATAAAAGCATGTTTTTAGTTCGATAAATGGCCGATCCTAAAATCTTTTTTCCAGAAATGGTTATATCGGATATTCCCATCATGGACAGGTCATGTATGCCCGTTTTTTCAATTGCTGAAATTATTAACTGATTGATGTGCTGAAACACATCTTTTGGATGCAATTTGTTTTGATCAAAAAACACTGCAGAAATCATCATGTTATTTGGAGTTAGGATAACTGTTTGACCACCCGAAGGACGTTTCAATACGGTAACCTTATCTTGAATAACATTCTCCATGTGTAAGGATTCTTCAATGTTGTTAGAGGCTCCGAGTACAATGTAAGTTTTGTCGGGTACCCAGATCATATATTGATTTGTCTTTTTCTCAAGCAGCTGGATATCCGGAAGATAATAATTTAATGTGTTAAGCATAATAAATGAAGTTGATTAAATCGTTTCAATAAGCTAAACTTTTATTCCATCATCAGTATAACCGGATCATTCAGATATTCTACAATTCTGTTCATGAATCGGGACGCATCTCCACCGTCAACTATACGGTGGTCAACTGAAAGTGATAGCGGTAAAACGTATCCAATAATAATCTGATCACCTTTTACCACTGGTTTTTTTACAATTCGACCAATGCCAAGAATTCCAGCTTGTGGATAATTAATCACCGGTGTGGCAAAGATACCACCGATGGAGCCATAATTTGTAAGTGTGAATGTTCCTTCTCGCATATCATCCAATGTCAGTTTTCTATTATGTGCCTTGTCTGATAATTCAGTGATTTTCTGAGCAATCTGCCATATCGAAAGTTTATCGGCATCTTTTATAACCGGAACCACCAATCCTTCGGGTGTATCCACTGCAATGGCAATGTTATAGCGGTTTATATAAATCATTTGATCGTGTTCCAAATCAAGTTGAGAATTCAATGTTCGATATTTTTTCAATGCCTGCACAGTTGCTTTCACAATAAAAGGAAGATAAGTCAGTTTAATGTTCTTATCGGAAAACTCTTGTTTGAATTTTTCCCTGATGCGCATCAATTCCGAAATTTCCACTTCTTCAAAAAGAGTCATGTGGGCTGTTTTCTGTTTGGAATTCAGCATGTTTTTAGCAATAGCTTTTCTGATCTGCGAAAGCGGTTCGTAAGTAGTCAAATCAGCCGAAGCTGGTTGTGTCATCGATTCGGTTCTTTCAGCTGCTATATCAACCAACCGACTTGTCGGATTAAAATTCTGAATATCTTCTTTTGTCACTCTGCCTGATGGTCCGGTACCTGAGATGGTGTTAATATCTATTTTCAATTCTCGGGCCATGGCTCTGGCAAGTGGAGTAGCCAATGCCTTTCTCGTCATCCCAATGTCCGACTCAGCTGGTAATGAACCTTCATTACTGGCAGGAAGAGCAGCAGAGTTACCTGCAAGTTCCATTGTACCTACCACGGCAGCACCTTCTTCAATTACTTCTGTTTTTATAGGCTCGGCAACAGGAGCAACTTTCTTTTCTTCTAAAGCAGTACCTTCTGTTTCAATTTCAACCAATGGGCTTCCAACATGAACGGTCTCACCAACACTCCCGAAAACAGCAACGATAGTTCCGGCTTTTGGAGACGGAATATCGGTAACGATTTTGTCAGTTTCCATGTTGACAAGAGCTTGTCCGGCTTTTATGGTCTGTCCGACTTTCACGTACCATTCCAGGATGGTGCCTTCTTCAAGTCCTTCGCCAATATCCGGAAAATTAAAAAAATATCTCATGATGTTGAAATTTTAGAATTTAACAGTGCGTTCAATTTCATAGAAAATTCGTTCGGGAGTAATCAGGTAAAACGATTCACCTTTTGCCATTGGAACAATGGTGTCAAAGCCCATTACGCGCTTTGGTGGTGCTTCCAAATACAGGAATGCTTCTTCGTTGGCAATGGCCATCAGTTCAGCGCCCACTCCGAATGATTCGGGTGCTTCGGCTACAATTATAAACCTGCCTGTTTTTTTTATTGATGTTGCTATTGTTTCTTTGTCAATAGGGTAAATGGTCCGTAAATCAATCAATTCTACCGAAATTCCGGCTTCGTTAGCCATAACCATGGCTTTCTGACATTCGCGAATCATAGCGCCAAATGCTACGACGGTTACATGAGTTCCTTCAGTTAGCACTTTTGCTTTGCCTAACGGGATACTGAATTTTTCATCGGCAACTTCTTGTTTTATGGCTCTGTAAATTCGCTTTGGTTCCATGAAAATAACAGGGTCATCGCTTTCGATTGCCGAAATCAATAAACCTTTTGCGTCGTGCGGAGTAGACGGAATTACCACTTTTATTCCCGGAATGTGTGCATACAACGCTTCCGGACTTTCGGAGTGATGTTCCAATGCATTTATTCCGCCACCATACGGAAACCGAATCACCAATGGCACTTTATACATGCCACGTGAACGGTTGTGCATGCGCGACACATTGGAAATGATCTGATTAAATGCCGGATAAGTAAAACCGTCGAATTGTAATTCAACAATCGGCCTGAGCCCGGATAAAGCCATTCCCAACCCCGCACCAACAATAGCCGATTCTGCCAATGGTGAGTCGAAAACGCGTTCTACACCGTATTTTTTTTGCAATCCTTCGGTCACTCTGAAAACACCTCCTTCTTTTCCGGTATCCTCACCATAAACTACTATTGATTTATCTTCACCAAGCTTAATGTCCAATGCATTGTTTATAGCTTGAACTATAGTCATTACACTCATTTTCGGTTCTCCTTCCAACGTTGAAATAGTTTATAGTCTGCTTTCTGTTTTTTCAAAACTTCAGGCATATCATCATACATATAGTCAAAAACATCATCAAGTTTATAAGAAGCCTGATTTTCAGCTTCTGTAAACTGCTTATCTATTTCAAGTTTATATTCTTCTATCAGCTTTTCTTCATCTTCACTCCAAATTTCATTCTTAGCGAGATACTTTTTTAATCGATCTAACGGATCTGTTTTATCCCATTCCATCTCTTCTTCTTTTGTCCGGTATTTTGTCGGATCATCGGAAGTGGTGTGGGCACCTTTCCGGTAAGTCAATGCTTCGATTAGAACTGCACCTTTTCCAGCCCGGGCATAATCAAAGGCTGCTTTATAAGCCACATACATAGCAAAGAAATCATTGCCATCCACTTTTATTCCGGGCAAACCGAAAGCAATTGCTTTTACCGCCAAGTTTACCGAATTAGTCTGATCTTTTACCGGTACCGAAATTGCGTACTGATTATTCTGTATTGTAAAAATAACAGGAACTTTCCAAACTCCGGCAAAATTCAACGCTTCACTAAAGTCACCTTCCGATGTGCCACCATCGCCTATAAAAGGGAAAACAACTTCGTCTTTTTTCTGATAATTGATTGAATAACCAATACCAACAGCATGAAGAAATTGTGAACCAATTGGTACGCAAATAGGTAAAACATGATTGGCCTCTTGGAAATGACTTCCCTTTTCATTTCCCATATAATATAGAAAAATTTCTTTCATAGATACACCTTTAGCCAGCATTACGCCTAATTCTCGAAAAGCAGGAACCAACCAGTCGTCTTGTCTGATTATTACTCCGGCAGCTATATGGATAGCTTCCTGACCCATATTGGGCGGATAGGTGTACATGCGTCCTTGTCGTTGGTACGAGATAGCCATCTCATCAGCTGTTCGTGCATAAAGCATAGATTTATAAGCTTTAATGACTGTCTCATTATCTAAGTCAGGTAGCAGTTCTTTGTTTATGATTTTTCCGTCATTATCGATGATTCTAAGTGTTTTATCTTCTAGTGG
>DATFAW010000111.1:0-3179 GCA_035254165.1 Paludibacter sp. | reverse complement strand
ATATCGTGTATTATGGACGAAAAAGAAAGAATTGAAAAGATTATGCTGAAAGAAGAAATGAATTCAGCTGTGTTTGCAGCCGAGATAGGCATTCAAGGTTCTACTCTCTCCCATATTTTGAATGGTAGAAATAATCCAAGTTTAGATGTACTAAAAAAAATACTGAATCGCTTCCGAACAGTGAGCTCAGATTGGCTTATTTTAGGCGTAGGATCAATGTATCGCACAGAAAAGCAATCTCAGACGCCGACTTTGTTTGATTCAATTGATGAAAATGTCTCAAAATCAGTTGTTTTAGAGCCTAATTCAGACGAAAAAAACATGTCGTCTTCAGCATTCATCCAGCAAAAAGTAATACCAGCTTCTGACATAGTTGCCCAAACTCCTCCAGAACCGGTTGCGTCAGCTTATATACCGCAGTTCGATGCAAATTCTAAATCAGTTCGTAAAATTATAGTCTATTATACTGATAATACGTTTCAAGAATTTGAGTCAAAATAAATTTTATAATAATCAAAAACATTTAAACCTTTATCTATTTTATTTGCCTGCCGTATCAAGAAAATTACGTAATTTTGCACGATATAATATCTGTTTTTTCTCACCTGTATCAATACCTATATGTAATAGATACACAATATATTATAAACAATGAAGAAATACATGCTTGACTTAATTATAAAGGAAAACAAGCAATTGAGCAATCAATATTCACTTCTTATTCTTACTTCTCCTCAAAATCTTCCAGAAATTTTACCCGGTCAATTTGCAGAAGTGCGGGTTGACGGTTCTTCAACAACTTTTTTACGACGTCCTATATCTATTCATTATGTTGATTATGAGTTGAATGAATTATGGCTGTTGATTCAGGTTGTCGGAGCTGGTACAAAACGAATGGCTGAAATGAAAGTGGGTGAGATTTTAAATCTACTAATTCCACTTGGAAATAGCTTTAGTGTTCCACAAAATAAAGATTCAAAAGTTCTTTTAGTAGGCGGAGGTTGTGGTGTTGCACCCTTACTCTATTTAGGTGCTCACTTGAAAAGCAGTGGATTTAATGTAAATTTTCTCCTTGGAGCTCGTTCCAAAGCTGATTTATTGCAACTTTGTGAATATGAGCGATTCGGAAATGTATACAGTACTACAGAAGATGGAACACACGGTGAACGTGGTTTTGTTACCCAGCATTCTGTTTTAAATGGCTCAAATTTCGATTATATTTATACTTGTGGTCCAACGCCCATGATGAAAGCTGTCGCACGATATGCGCTTAAAACAAGGGCAAATTGTGAGGTGTCGTTAGAGAATACTATGGCTTGCGGAATCGGAGCTTGTTTGTGCTGCGTTACCGATACAACAGAAGGGCATGTGTGTGTGTGTACAGAAGGACCTGTTTTTAATATTACAAAGCTGAAATGGCAAATTTAAATATCAATATTGGCAAATTACAACTGAAAAATCCGGTGATGACTGCATCGGGTACATTTGGTTATGGGACAGAGTATTCAGACTTCATGGATATATCGCGAATTGGCGGTATATTTGTGAAAGGCACTACTATTCGTGAGCGTCAGGGGAATCCTTATCCTCGTATGGCAGAGACTCCATCAGGCATGTTAAACGCTGTGGGACTGCAAAATAAGGGAGTTGATTACTTTATTGAGCATATATATCCTACAATAAAAGACATCGATACAAATATAATTGTGAATGTATCAGGATCGACTATTGAAGACTATGTAGAAACTGCTGAGAAGTTAAATTCTTTGATCAAAATACCTGCTATCGAATTAAATATTTCCTGCCCTAACGTCAAGGAGGGTGGAATGGCTTTCGGAACCAGTTGTTTATCTGCTGCTCAGGTTGTTAGAGATGTGCGAAGAGCCTATAAAAATGAATTGATCGTTAAGCTTTCGCCTAATGTGACTGATATTTCTGAGATTGCATTGGCTGTGGAAGCCGAAGGAGCCGATTCTGTATCGTTAATCAATACGTTGTTGGGTATGGCGATAGATGCGGAGAAAAGAAAGCCGATTTTATCTACCATTACAGGTGGACTTTCGGGACCGGCGGTTAAACCAATAGCTTTAAGAATGGTTTGGCAGGTGGCAAAAGCTGTGAAAATTCCAGTTATTGGTTTAGGTGGAATTATGAATGCTGCTGATGCCATAGAATTTATGTTGGCAGGTGCATCCGCCATCCAGATTGGAACAGCTAATTTTATAGACCCAACCGTTTCAATTAAAGTGGTTGATGGTATTAATGATTATTTAGATCGTAATGGTTTTCAGTCGGTTACCGATATTATTGGAGCGCTGGAGGTTTAGACAGGCAGAAAGTCTACGGTAAGGAGATTCAAGAATGAGAATTTAAAAAATGAATTTCTGAATTGTAATTAGCTATAATACTGAAAATTAGCATGTGATTTCGTTGACACTATGTATTTTTTTTTGATCAATACCTTCATTAGGACTCTATGAAAAAATACTTTCTTTTGGTTGCATTTTTATTTCTGTATAATAACTTGCTGTACAATTACAGTAATATAATGCTTCCGTCGAAAAAGAAAGAATCAATTTCACTTATTTTTGTTGGAGATATAATGGGTCATTCTCCTCAATTTCAAGCTGCGTTTGATATAACAGCCAATACTTACAATTACGACGTTTGTTTTCAGCAGGTTAAACCTTATGTTGAAAAAGCAAATTTTGCCATTGCTAATTTAGAAGCTCCTATCGCTGGAAAGCCCTATAGTGGTTTTCCAAATTTTTCCAGCCCGGACGAGTTACTTGATGCGATCAGAAAAGCCGGTTTTGATATTCTGTTAACAGCTAACAATCATATTTTAGATAGAGGACAAGTTGGTTTAGAGCGCACGATTCAACAAATTGAGAAGCGAAGCTTATATCATCTTGGCAGCTATATAAATAAAGCTCAACGTGATAGTATCTACCCACTAATTTTAAATTCTAAGGGTTTTAAATTAGCTTTTTTGAATTGTACGTATGGTACAAATGGCATTAGAGTTTTGCAACCCAATGTGATAAATTATATTGATACTTTGCAAATTATAGCAGATATAGATAAGGCGAATAAGCTTGGTGCGGATGTAAAAATAATGACGATTCATTGGGGGAATGAAAATGAATTAGAAGCTAATAAAGTACAACGAAATCTTG
>DATFAW010000110.1:0-2504 GCA_035254165.1 Paludibacter sp. | reverse complement strand
ATTGAAAGATAAGGTTTCAAAGGAAGTGCAGGAAGCACTTGATGAAGCCGGAGATAACCGGCAGGAACTTGAAAAGGTATTAATTCATTACGGTACGAATCCACAAGACTCCTTAAAGTTTAAGGCTGCTTGTTTTCTAATCCAGAATATGAAGGGATATTACAGTGTAACGGAAGAAAATGTAAATAAGCTGGAAAAACTGTATAGAATCTTGGGTGATGTTTCAACTGATGAAAGAAATGAAAAATACAAGAGGGGTGTTGACTCCCTAAAAATAGATTTCAGGTTCAACAAACAACCTGACCTGCAATATATTCGTGCAAATTTTCTTATTCAGCATATCGATCAGGCTTTTAAAGCCTGGGAAGCTGCTCCCTGGCATCGCAATTATTCTTTCGATGCTTTTTGCGAATATGTACTGCCTTATAGGGTATATGACGAAAAATTATCCCTTTGGAGTCCACTTATTGAAAAGCGATTTAAACCCCAACTGGACAAAATCTATTTTGAAGTTGGCGTTTTGTATGAAGCAGAAAATGCCAAATACGGACATGCAATAGTAGAAGAAAAATTTTCTGCATCCAACTATAAAGCGGTAACTATTACAGCAAAAGACAAGTTGGTTTTTGAGAATGTATGTACAGAGCCCGGAGAAAAAGTATTATTGATCCAGCATTATAATGGAGGAAAAAATGCCAAAGTTAATGTGATTATCAATGATGTCGATACAGTCCCCATTGTTTTAAAATATACAGGTGGGTGGTCTAAACCGACATTTAGTGTAGTAAAAGTACCCATTAAAGTTGATAAAACTGTCAATAAAATTTGTCTGGAAAGTAAAGCCGAAAAAATTTCCATCGATTACATTAAGGTAGTCCCACTTTTAGATTTTCAATCATTTAGACAGTCAGCTATTATATCAGGCGCTACCTACAAAATAACAAACAAACAAAACGGTGCATGTCTGACAATTGATAATGATTCCACCAAATTAGGCTCTAAAATTATTACTGCCAATTTTACGAACCGGAATGCTCAGAAGTTTATTATGGATTATAATGATTATGGATTCTTTAAAATTATAACACATGATAAACATAAAGTTGTGTTAGATGTATCTAACGGATTAATAGACAATGGGGAGGAATTGACGATTTTTTCTGATTATAATTTTCCGAATCAATCATGGACACTAGTTCCGGATAAAGAAAAGGGCTATTTTAGAATCGTAAGTAGAAAAAGTGAAAAATGTTTGGAAATAAATTCGAAGCTCTCAAAAAATAAAAATCAAGTGGTTCAAAACGAGAATACTGGTAGTGACAACCAATTGTGGAAATTTGAAATGCTCGAAAAAGCACCCCAAAAAGACAATTTGACCGAGCTGAAAATGGGAACAACAACCGAAGCTTCGTACCGTATTTATCACGAGACGCTTGATTTTCAGATATACCAGCTTAATGGCTCTATGCCGGCAGTCAATGCAATAGATTTAATAAAAACCAAAATAGGGAGTTGTCACGAAGAAGCACAGTATCTGACCTATATATCGCGGGGGCTGGGCATGCCCATGACGTATGACTTTATACCTCAATGGCCTAATAGATCCTTGTCTCACTATTGGAATGTGTTAATCGATGAAAAAGGGAAAATCATCAGGTATTATTACAGAAATAAGCCTGGTGCAGTCACAATATTTGAGGATTTTACTAAAGAGAAGGTTTTTAGAAGCACTTTCACGATTAACCGGAAGAGTTTAGCCATTTTAAATGACAATAGGGAAGATATTCCAAAACTGTTTGAGAACATGCATTTTATAGATGTAACACAAGAATATGCAAAAACTTCAGATGTCAAAGTTATTCTTGACCCTAAAAAAGCTGAAAAACGGCATTTTGCTTATTTGTCCGTGTTTGATAATAAAGATTGGGTGCCTATTTTTTGGGGTGAGATACAGTCAAACAGCGTTGTATTTAACAAAATGGGGAGAAATGTTGCTTATTTACCCATTTATTACAACAGAACAGGAAATACACCCGCAGGCAATCCTTTTTTACTTAGTGCAGCAGGGAAAATAAAGATATTAAAACCGAATACTAAGAAGTTGCAGCAACTGGTCTTGTATCGTAAATATCCATACATATTTTATGGCAGCCCCAACGACAGGATGATAGGTGGACGGTTTCAGGGAGCAAACAATTCTGACTTTATAAATGCAGTAGATTTGTATATGTTCAACAGTATGACCGATGCCAGTTTCTGTAATCTGAAAATTGATGAAAAGAGAGCATTCAAGTATCTAAGGTATATAGGGGCAGATGGTAAAAACTGTAACATCAACGAACTTATGTTTTACGATGAAAATGGGAAAGAGATAACCGGAAGTGTGATAGGGACGGAAGGTAGTTGCAATGATAATGGATCTACTAAAGAAAAGGTATTTGATAAAAATATACTAACGGGGTTTGATGCCCCTTTGCCCAATGGAGGATGGGTTGGATTGAAAT
>DATFAW010000109.1:0-22857 GCA_035254165.1 Paludibacter sp. | reverse complement strand
TTCAGTTATCATTTGCGCGAAAGATGAATCGGACAATCTTCGTAAATTTCTGCCTTTTGTTCTTCAACAAGATTATCCCAATTTTGAGGTCATCGTTATTAACGATGGTTCGACAGATGAATCGGGCACTTTGCTGAATGATTTGAGTGTAGAATATCCGAATTTACGTACCACTTTTGTTCCGGTGGGGGCGAATAACCTGAGTACTAAGAAACTTGGATTGACGTTGGGAATTAAAGCTGCAAAAAACGATTTATTGCTTTTTACTGACGCTGATTGTATGCCCGAAGATAAATTCTGGATTGCACGTATGGCTCGTAATTTCAATCCCGAAACAGAATTTGTTCTTGGCTATGGCGCATACTTTAATAAGAAAGGCTTCTTAAACCGGTTGATTACTTACGATACCCTGTTTATAGCTTTGCAATATCTGGGAATGGCTGCAGCTCATAAACCCTATATGGGTGTTGGGCGTAATATGGCTTATCGTAAAGAGACTTTCTTTGCCCAGAAGGGATTTGCGTCTACGCTTCATTTGAGTTCGGGGGATGATGATTTAATGGTGAATAAAGCCAGTACTTCTGAAAATACCCGGATTGAGATTTCGCCTGATAGTATTACCTGGTCGGAGCCAAACCAAACATATAAAGGTTGGTTTTATCAAAAAAAACGGCATTTGTCTGTGTCAGCCTATTATAAAAGTTCAAGTAAGTTCAGATTAAGCCTGGAACCGATGACACGCGGTTTATTCTACCTGGCGTTTATTGCTGCTTTGGTATTTGGGGGACTAATCGTACAAATTGCTACCGGTGTTTTGTTCCTGGCACGACTTATTGTTCAGCTTTGTGTCATAAACGGTTCGTCTAAGCATTTTGGTGAGCGAAAGTATATTCTTACACTTCCCATCTTTGATATTTATCTGCCTTTGGTAAGTTTGTATATTCTTACTATTGGTAAAACTACTTCCCGACGAAAACCGAAATGGTAACATATAATTGTGTTTTATAAAAAGCCGCCTTCATTTAGTTGAAAGCGGCTTTTATTATTTGATAATAGTCAGGGAATATTAATTGAGATTCCAGATCTTCACCAACTGCACATAGTCCAGCATAGCCTGGTTTATTTCGATATTCATGTTTTCATTTTCGGGCATAAATTCCAGTCTTAAACTGTGTTTGCCTGCTTTCAACTGAACCTGCACAGCATTGCTGAATCCCCAGTTCGACCATTCATTCGTTCCACGATGCGGGAATACCTGTGCGCCTGAACGTGCATCGTCGACAAACAGCGTTCGGATGGCACATTTATTTTCTGTATTTATAGGTCCGTTACCATTGGCATAGCGCCAGTCGATGGCATACAATCCATCAGCAGGAACTTCAATTTCCAGGTTAACCGTGCGATTCGTATTACGGCTTATTTCCACAAAACCGGTTCCTGAAAAATCGTGATAGGGCAGGGTGGAGGGCGAGACATATTTCTCAACTTCAACGGTTTTTATATCGGCTTCGGAATAAACCTGAATAGGTTCGGATGCAAAGGATGCAAGACCGTTTTTGTCCATTGCCATTACCTGAAATTCGCCAGCTTCATTCGTAGGGATATCAAATGAAGTGGTTGTTGTTTTTTTCCAGGCTTGTCCGTTTTTTAAAATCGCATAGTTTGTTGCTCCTTCAATTGCCGCCCAGGAAAGTTTTCCATTCTCGAATTTAGCTATCGGTGTGAGTGGGGTGAATTCGTTTTTCACCAGATTAATAGGTTGTTTTTCGAATTCATTACTGGCCAGTACGATTTTTACTTTGTGTTTACCTGTCAGAGTAGCTGCTATAACCGGCGTCTTTTGTGCTTTCCCATCCAACATGAATGAAGCAATTTTATTTCCAAATCCGTTTAGCTCAATATCCAGCACCGCTTGGCGATACTTGAAGTTCGCAAGTTTTCGGTCAGCACCCATTACTCGTGGTACGAATGGTTGGAATTTCAAATTATTTTCTTCGAATCGAATGCCAAAAAGTACTTTGTGAACGATGCTGATATTGCCCGACAGGCTCCAAAGCATATTGCTCGAATTGATTTGAGTGCCTGCATAATCACCATTGTCGGCCACAAAGTTTTCCTTGTTTGTCAGGAACATGGCCGCAGCCCGATAAATGGCCGCAATGCTGTGCAACACACTTTTTTCGTTCCCTGTTTTGGCTCCTGCCCACATCCAGTAGGTTTGCACAAATGGCCATACGGCATTGTTGTGGTAAGGAGGTATGTCGCCAATTTGCGGATATATGCAAGGAACTCCATAGTCCACCACCGGTGTGTGCTGAACGATTTGTTTTTGACGAACCGGATCGGCCACATCGAAAACAATGCTCAAGGCTTCGCCTAATGCCTCGGAACGAGGTGAAAGAATTTCATAATTCCGTCCGTAAAGATATTGGCCGTAATAATTCTTTCCGGGAATCCAGAAGTTCTTGTTGATGCCGTTTTTTATTTTCCCGGCTTCCTGTATGAACTTGTCAACTTCCGGTTTGTCATTTAATAATTCCGCCATTCGGCCAGCCACCGTCAATGCACGGTAATGCACTGCATTTGTGCCTAAGCTTTTACTCGAATAAATATCAGCCGGCTGCATCCAGCGCGGATAAGTTTGTTCACGCCAGTCGAGGAATGAGGACTCACCTTTCACTAAACCCGTTTTAGTGTCGTGATCGACCATGATATCATCCTCGATAGAGTTTTTGATAATCGGATATACTTTTCGTAGCCAGTTTTGATCGCCGGTAACTTTATAAATTTCCCAGGCAGCTACCGCCCAAATCATCCGGTCGGTCGAAGCCGGCCACGCGCCACCGGTTCCTGTATCCTGAATAATACGTCCGTTGGTATTTACCTTGCGCATCAGGCTGTTTTGCGAAACTTTGGGTTGCATGTATGCCATCGAAAGAATAATGCTGTAGCTTACGTCGCGTGTCCACACACCGGGCCATTCAATGCCTGTGCGCAAGGTACTGTCCTTTTCAATTGCTTTTTCCATTTCTTCCACCGACATGTTGTAGATGGCATTTTCCAACCGGTTCGGAGTATTCAATTGCGGAAACGCCGAAATGTCTTTTTTAAGCTTCCAGCTTTTATTCGTTGCGGCTGTCGGTGTTTGCTGGCTCTGATAGTTGGATTCAATCTCGGTTGCCGATAAAGCTGTCGCCCGGTATTTCCCTTGCACTACCTGAGTGCCGGAAACACTGAATGCATCGGATTGATAGATTGGTTTGCCTGACGGCTGAGCCAACGAAACGATCTGCATTCCGCAAAATATCGTTGAGATGATTAGATATTTAAAGTTCATATTAAATTGATAAATGAGTGATTAATTTAAAAGGACGTTCAATAAGTTTTTATAACCGGGTGGTTTTCCAATCCGATAGGATGAGCAAACTGAACATTATTCATAAACAGATTACATTTCTTTTGCTTTGCCAGTCGTGCTGCCGATTCGGGCGAACGTGTTTGGTAAACCGCTTTGCCCTGCTTGTCGAGAATCGTTATGTTTAGTTCTCCGCCGTTTGCTTCAAGTTGCAGGGTTGTGTTTTCAGGAATCTGAACCTGCTTTATTTCATACGGAAAAACATCTATTTCAATCGTCGGATTCACTTTACCAAACTGATATCGGTACATTGTCGTTTTTCCTGAAACATAACTTGCCCGGATCAAACTGCTTCCTATCGTAAAGTTGTAATCAAGATTTTTAATTTCAGCAGGAACCCGTGGCGCTAATGTAAGGCTGTTCTTTATCATGTCCGGACGGATACCCAGGAAATACTGGTACCACACCCGGATATGTTCGGCGTTGGACCAGGCTTGCAGATACGTTCCGGTCAGTTTTGGCCAGTTTTTTCCTTCGTGAGGATAAGCATCCATGTTTTCGCTCAATCCACCCACAACCCCCATGGTCAATGCCTGGCGGCTCATGTTTTCAAATAATTTATAGGCGGTTTCAACTTGTCCGGCTTCAATCATTCGTTGCATGGCCATGCCATTATTCCATAGCCAGATAGTTCCGCGATGATAGGCGGCGTCTTTGTGATAATTTTCAGAACTCAGGTGAAAAGGATGAAAGAGTTTGTCCTGACGATTGAGCGAAGCAACGCCCCAAGGATAAACCAGCTCTTCCCACGACTTGCGCGTTACTTGCCACCTGAATGTTTCATCGGATACTAAATCCAACGCATAAAGTTGATTGGGGCGAAGTGTAAAATCGGCTTTGTTTTCCGGACTTAGGAAATCAGCCAGATAATCGTGTTTGTCGTCGCGGTAATCTTTTTCGAAATTCGACTTTACTTTATCAGCAATCGCCTGCCACTTCTGCATGTTTGCCGTGTCGTTCATGAAACGGGCAAAATAAACTCCGGCACATAATTGCTGATACCAAAGCGCCTGAATATCATTTGCCCTTGAACTGCGCGGGGTGTACGAAGCCAAATTGGCATCTCGCGCATCCATCCAGGTTTCATTGTCGGCGTGCAACAAATATCCTTTATCATCCGTCCAGTTTCTTACAGCACCTTCAATGCTGTTTTGTACATTGGGATATAGCTCTTTAATCAGGCTTATGTCACCCGAATACTTGACGTAGTCCAGCAACTCAATGATAAATCGTGGTGTTCCGTCGGTGGTATGATAATCGATATTTTGCGGATTGACAATATTGGGAACCCGGCCGAAGAATTTGGAATTTTTATCGGCATTCTGATACTCAGCAAACGACTTCAGAATTTTGCGGGCGGTTTCAAACTGACCGGTAATAAGCACGGCGCCCGGAAATGAGATGAATTCATCCCGGCCCCAGTACTCGTTAAACCATGGTAATCCGGCATAGATTCCATTGCCTTGTTGCTTGGTTACCAATTGGTCCATAGTGGACTGAATCCAGTTCATGGCCAATGTCAGTGAGTCATTGTTGCTTACGAAGTACGTATTGGTGGCAAGGTAGTTCTGCATCCGTAGAACGCGCTCCTTTTCCAACTTGCCGATTATTGGACGGGTCTCGTTCAAAAGAGTAGCAGCCTCGGTGTCTGTTTTTCCCACTGCAATAAAGAACCCTGTTGATTTGGCTGAAGTGTAAACAATATTGTCTTTTATTTCAATCGGTAAAACTATTTTCGGACCAACCGCAATTACATAATCTCCTTCATTCGAAGAGTAAAATGCCAGATTGTCTTTAGATGAAAGATAATGGACTTTCTCTCCTTTTAAGGTAATACCAATCTGCTCGTTTGTTCCGCTCAAACTAACGTCAATGATATTTTTATAATCAACCAGTTGCAATTCTTCTACATATTTTGCCGGATACGAACGAACCAGTTTATATGGATAAACGCTGGCTTCAGCCTGTTGCGTGTCAAGTTTCTTGCCGCCAACGAATAATTGATAGCCGCTGAATACTCTGTTTTTGGCGATATTCAATCCTTCGAACCACGCCCATTCCGGATGATTATTCAAATGAGTTTGCGTGTAATAATAAGCGGCTTCCTTGTTTGTGAATGAAACGGGACGATTGTCCGCTGCTGAAACTGATATTTTCATTCTATCTAACATTTCCGTTTGTTTATTTTCTGCATTTGCAAGTCCCAATGTGGAATAAAGTATGATAAGACTAAAAGGAAGAATGATAGTTTTGTTGAGTTTCATAATGTATTAGGTATTATATATGTTCTATATACTTGGATATTTACAATTTAATTATGGAAGCAAAAAGAATAGAACGCGGATAAACACTGATCTAGCTGATTTGCGCAGATAAAATTATATATACGGATTGATAAGAGGATTTTATCCCCGATAAATCGGGGACAGATTTCAAATCGAGGTCTTTATCATTCCGACTTGTCGGAATATAAATCCGCTTTACATCCGCTAAATCCGCACTTATCCGCGTTCTATTCTTAAAACAGGTGAACTTATATAATGTCTATTATTTACACGTTTCAGAATGAATTAGTTCAATGCAAAGGAAATCTTCTCACTTTTTAATGACAACTTTTGCAGAAAATTCATTTTCGTTCCCAATGATCCGGTAGGTTCTGGTTTGTTTATCCCAACTCCAAACGGCTTTCTCAATAGTTGATTCTGCCATTCTTTCCAGTTTGTCAGACCCAACTTGCTTCAGTTTGTCAGTACCAATCGAGACTGATTTAGGGGCTTGATCTAAATGAATTTTGATTCCAAATTTACGGATTATTTTCTGATTCCACCCGTTTCCGTTTTTGGTTTCAATGCCTATATTCAATTCATCTTTAGCCGAGAGACATTTTATCTCAGTCTTTCCAAAGATGTTTTTTTTATAATCATTGGTTTCGCCATCGTCTTCGTAAAGACTGAAGTCGGCTGTGCGACCATCAGTTGCAGGATAGATATGAAACCAAACAGGTTCATTTTTCTTTTCTCCAATATATTGCTGTACATTCATTTCCGGAATAACAGATCCTCGTTTTACGAATAGGGGGATTGTGTTTAATGTTACCGGATAGGAAATCCATTGTTTCCCACGATAAATAGTAACACCATCATTAAAATCAATCCATTCGCCCTGAGGTAAATAAATTTGTTTCTCGGTAGCTTCTTTTTCAACTACAGGTGCTACCAGAAGTTCTTTTCCAAGAAGAAATTCGCTTTCCAGCTTAAAAGTTTCAGTATCTTCAGGATATTCAAGCAACAAAGCGCGTATCAATGGCAACCCGGTATCAAAAGCCGTGCGGGCATAAGTATAAAGATATGGATGCAACCTGTATTTAAGATTAATAGCATCGCGACAAATACGTTCAGCTTCAGCTCCGAAAGTCCATGGTTCGGCTACATTGTTTCCTTCGTGATGAGCACGGCTCAACGGATTGAAAACACCGAATTGCATCCAACGAACGTATAATTCCGCCATGGCATTACGATCTTTAATATCGCCGCAATAACCCGAAATGTCGGTTGTCCAGAACGGAATCAGACCCATTCCGGCCGATTGTGCGAGGATAACCTGAGCTGCCAGTTTATTCCAACCGTTCAATACATTATCACCGTTACCAGAATCGCCCGACCAGCCGAAGGTATAGCGTTGCATTCCGGCAAAAGCTGCACGGGTCATCTGGAAAATGCGCTTATTTGGATTTCGTTTTTCGAATTGCTCAGTTACTACTTTATCCCAAGTGAGCCCATAGACATTATGAATTTCGTTGTGCATGCCAGCGTAGTGTTTCATAAAAAGACGGTCGGCATCTTCTTCGTTGCTCCAGGCAGGTTCACCCATATCAGTCCAAAAGCCACGAACACCATCATTCAGTACTTTTTGCTGATACCCTCCCCACCAGTCGGCTGCTGCTGGTTTCGTAAAATCCACCACGCCACAATTTCCACCCCAAGGCCACGGCATATCATAACTTTTTCCGGTACGAATATCTTTTGTGAAATAGCCCAATGAATCGGCTTCCCGCCATTGTTTCCGGTTGTTTTGTGAGATAACCGGATCTTGCGATACAATCATTTTGAACCCTTGTGCTGCTAAATCGGCAACCATTTTCTTCGGATTCTCATAGTTTTCTTTTCTCCATTCAAAATCTTGCAAATTTTGTGTCCAACCAATGTCCTGATAAATAATATCGCAGGGGATTTGGCGTTTTCTGAATTCTCCGGCCACTTCGCGTGCCAGTTTCTCGTTGGTGTATAAACCACGGCATTGTGAAAATCCCAATGCCCATTCCGGTGGCATAATAGGTTTGCCTGTGAGTTGGGTATAGCGTTCAATAATTTGCTTGTACGATGGACCGGCAATGAAGTAGTAAATCATTTCGCCTCCGGGTGAAGAAAAACTGAAATAATCATTGGAAGTTGAACCAAAATTGAATTCACTTTTAAAGGTGTTGTCAAAAAAGATTCCGTACCCAAAATTACTCATAAAGAAGGGTATACTTTTGTACAAAGGATCTTCGTCGGTTGCGTAACAAGGTTTGTCGCTGTTCCACATCTTGAAAGTTTTTCCACGACGATCCAGCCCGCCACTTTTTTCTCCCAAACCAAAGAAATGCTCATTCGCACGGAGTGTTTTGTAGCTTGCCTGACTCAAAGAGTCTTTTATATATCCTTTTCCTTGAAAATCTTCGAGTAAAAGTTTTTGATATTTATCAAAGAAGCGGATTTGGAACGGATTTTTATTGATGCGGATAATTAACTCACTCGTGAATATCTCATAACTACCGCCCTGCTCGGAAACTGATAAAACACCTTTATTATCAATATCTTCATTAATAATTGCAAATGAAGGATTGTTGCGCTGAAAATCACCTTGTTCGTACCAAAGTTTTACGATTCCCGGACTGCATAATTTGAGTAGTACATTCACCTCGTTCTCACAATGGAAAACAGCCTGTGTGCCTGCTGCTTCATAGCTCAGGCATTTGACTGCAGTAAGTTGGCTTGCTGCAAAAGTATGACTGAAAATCGATTCAAATGACAATAACAGTATTGTCAGAAAAAAATATAGTTGTTTCATTGACTGAATTTTGTTTTAATTTAACATTCGACTACTACCATATCCCAGTATTGGAGTTCCGGTAGGATAAAACTGACTTTGGTTCCGATTTGAGCAAAGTTTAATGATCGTGAGGCTCCACCGATAAAGTTAGGGGATGCTACCCACATTTTTTTGACTGGAGTAGTGCTTGTGAAAACAAGTTTTGCATCCTTGATTGTTACAGGTGCAGTTTGTATTCCTCCATTATCACGCCATTGTTGTGTTTTCGAATTTGTGAAATTGATAAAATGAATAACCTGCGTATTATTGACTTTTTTTCCAAAAACCGCCACACTTCCTGCTGAGGCTGGCCAAGCATCCATCATCATCTTTTTATCTGTTGAACTTATATCAACTGCATTGAAGGTACCACCGTCGCGAAGCAGATTCTGATAAGCCACTAGAAAGTCATAATAGTTCACTAATGAATTTTTTAAATCATCTTTCATGCTTAGGTTATTATTAGGAAAATACTCTTTACCAAGCATGTGCTCGCCCAGTTCCAAGTGCGCACCACCGAAAGCAAAGATTACCGAGTTAGTCATTAAAACAGAAGGAGTATTGAAATAACCTTTATTATTTGCCAGGTCGTAATTCATGTAAGCGGCAAGAACAGTATTCTTAGTGTTGTTGCTCAAGGTGTTATTTTGTTTTATCAATGTAGCAAGATCGCTGTAATTATCGGATGGACTCCAGACTTCGGTGTAAAGGAAATCAGATGAAGCGCTTGCGATACTTTGTTGTCCATATTGCTGAACAGCATTCATTACATTGTATTTTTGCGAATTGGCAGAATGTACAGCATCGATAAACGGTTTAAATGTCTGGGAAAGATTTAAAAAGGTTCCATCATATTTGTAGCGACTTCCGCGATCGCCAAGCTGATCCATGTGAAAACCATCAAAATTCAGGTATTGATATACTGTATTGATTTGATTTATAAAATATTGTTGCCAGCCTGTATTCGACGGATCGAGCAAGTAAATGTTGCTCAGAAATGGGGATGAAAGCGGATGAAAATCCATGTTTGTGTGGGTATTGTCTTTATAAACATACCATTCTTTCTGAACACCATCAACTTCGCCACTATCCCAGGCTCCGTAAACCAAATCATAAAACATAGCTTTCATGTTGTGAGCATGCGCACTGCTTATATATTTTTGAATGGTACTTAGATAAATATCCCGGTTAATAATGTCTTTCCATGTAGTTGCAGGAGCAGCATTCACTATGGGTAGTGGTTTATGATGCTTGTTTTGCCAATCGTAAAACTGAAGGCCATTAATGTGGTATTTGTTCAGATTTGTGACAACTGCATTTATATCATTGTCGCTTAATTGCGAAAAATCAGATAAGAAACCATAGCGTGGAAATTTTTTCCAATCGCTTGAAACGTCGATTCCGATAGTGCCATAAATAGTTTCGCTACCGTTATTGGTGTCGTAGACTTCGGCAATATATCCTTTATAATCGGTGGCAGGAGTAGTCCACGTCCATGTTGTTCCGGATATATTAGCCTCCGAAATTATTGTATTGGAATTCTTGTATCTCACTTTTGCTGTTGCAGGCAGCGATGTGTTGCCAATAGTAAATGTCACTACAGCACCCGGATTATAAACGGCTTTGTCTGTTGAGATAGGTACATTGGTAAAAGTCGGGGTTGCTGTATTTGCAGGTGCTTCAGGAACAATATTCGGATCGCCTGATGTCTTGCTACAGGAAACACTCATGCATATGAATAAGTTGAGAGCACAGTGGCTGAATAACTTCATAAAGTATTTTTATTTAAAAAAAAAGAGAAATACCGGGTTGCCCTGCAATGCAAGAACAACCCGGTGAAAACTAAGCACCTATTGTTTTACATAACTTATTGAAAGTGTTTCAACGTTAGCCGTAATTAAATAATTGCCCTCAGCAGAAATTGTCCATTTATTATCGTCGCTCTGGCCTCCAATATGTCGGTACATATGCGTGTCATCGGTTCGCATGTACATATCTTGTCCCCAACTGGAATCGCGGTTTACAGGGAACTTAAATGCTCCGGCAACCATTGGTCCGTTGTACGTAAATATACAACCATCAGTAGCATCTTCTGTCATTTCAATGGCGTTGGTTATTGTCCAGCCTATTGGTGTGGCATCGCCTACCATATACAGTTTTGTCCGAGAAATATTGATCGAATTGTCCAGTAGGTTAAGCGTAATGGTGTAATATCCTTTTTTTGCGATTGACCATTTACTATCATCAGAAGCTCCTCCGTGATGCAAATACATGTGTGTATCGTCAACTTTCATAAACATATCTTGCCCCCAATCGGTATTGCGGTTTACAGGAAATTTGAAATCTCCTTTTTTCATAACACCGGTATAACTAAACAAGAATGGGTTTGAGGCATTTTGAACTAATGGCGTAGCATTACCGATATCCCAACCGTTTGGAGATGCATCACCTACCATATAAATCGTGTTATAAGCAGGCAAGTCAACTTTTGCCACTGTAATTGTCAAGTCGAGCAAACTTACTGTAATCTTATATACAGCTGCTTCAGTGATGCTGAATTTATCATCAGCCTGACTGTCGAGTGTACGTAAAACGAGATGGTTATCATCTGCGCCTTTATTGTACGATGGCAAGAACTGTCCTGAGGTGGTTAGCAGTTTGAATGATCCTACATTCAAAGCACCTTGATATACAAATATTGTTGGATCGCTTTGTGGGGTGAATGCTATAGCATTATCTGCATTCCATCCTTTAGGAGAAGCATCGCCGATAATATACAATGTTTTACTTACCGGTTGATAAGGAGTTACTGAAATTGTAACAACAGCTGATGTGTCATTCACTGATGGGGTTGAATAAACTGTTGAAATTACACGCGCTTCCAGCTCAGTAGCTGAACCCGGAGTGCCTGCCCAATGTGCTAATAGACTGTCATTCAAATTTTCTACAGAGAACTCTTTCGAATAGACGCCTTTTCCCATATCCTGGTTGATAGCTTTCGAAAATTTGTTCCCTTTTTTGTCTACCTGAAGAAAATATGATATTGAAGCCCCTGATTCGTGGTTTGTTCCGGTTGTCCAGGTGAAAGTCACGGCCGTGTTTTTAGCATCCTTTTGTTTTAATTCTAGTGATGTTTTAGAGGCGCTCAAAGCCAACGGACCGGCATTCAGAATATTATTCAGAAGGTCTTGCTGGCAGGAAGTTAGTGCTAATGCTGTCATAATGATAACCAGCAAAATCCCAAATTGTTGTTGGAGCTTTTGTCTCAAAATACCCCATATATTTAATTTTCTCATATTGTTTTTCTTTATTATATAGTTAAACAAGGTTTAATAACCGGTATTTTGAGTTAAGTTTGGATTTGCATCACGTTCTTTTTGAGGAACGGGGAACAGTAAATATTTAGCACTCATATTCGATTTTCCGATGGAATGTAAGAAGTTAATACCGTATTGTCCACCATTGACCCGAATCAAGTCGTACCAACGCTGTCCTTCAAAGGCTAATTCCATGCGACGTTCGTGCAAGATTTTTTCTCTCAATGTGGTTTGATCCAACCCGGTAAGATTAAGTAATCCGGCTCTCACGCGTACTTTGTTTAAAGTAGCATTCGCATCTGTAGCAAGTAGCTGAGCCTCATTTGTTTTTCCAAGTTCATTTAATGCTTCTGCTTTCATTAACAATATGTCGGCATAGCGTAAAACAGGGAAATTCAGCGGACTATTATCGTATGTAGACGAAACTGATAATGGAACTACAAATTTTCGAAGATTATATCCGGTAGTTGAATAAGATTTTTTATAATCTAAACCGTCAAACTTAGGACCACCTTCATAAAATACCGTTACATCTTTGCGTAAATCGCCAGCTTCATATGCATCTACAAATTCCTGAGTAGGTTGATCCCAGCCCCAACCGCCGGCAACCATGTTCGATCCGCGTGGACCGGTAAAAGTGCTTAGCCATGAAGCCTGGTTTTCATTGCTCCAAAAATCGAATCCGGCACCACTTACATATTGCACTTCAAAAAGTGACTCTGTTGAGTTTTCAGTAGCGGGATTAAAATTGTCGGCATAATTGGCATTTAATGTGTAACCTAAATTCTTGACTGAATCGCACAGATTGACAACTCGTTGGTAGTTGCCAAGCGTTAGTTCCACTTTGGCTAACATTCCTTCGGCCGAACCTTTGGATGCCCTACCTATATCGGTTCCGGAATATTGTTCGCGTTGCGGCAATAAACGTATAGAATTAGTTAAATCAGATACAATCTGTTTGTAAACGTCAGCTTTCGGGGTTCTGGTTGGGCGAAGGTCATCACCCGGTTCAACAGGTTGAAGTACTAATGGGATGTCACCAAAGAATTGTACCAGAATGAAATAATAGTGAGCACGCAAGAAATAAGCTTCACCCAATACCCGATTTTTTAAAGTCTCGCTAATTGTCATACCCGGCACTTTTTGCAAGATAATATTCGTGCGTAAAATTCCCGGCCATGGACCGCGCCACATATCAAGTACTCCCTGATTATCGGTTGATGTTATAAAATTAGCTTCATCCTGTGTTTCGATGCCATCGGTTCCACCACCGGCACCAACAATGCTGTTCCCTGCCATAATATCGGTAGTCCACATACGCATGTTGTATAATTTTGGCCATTGCAAAGGCTGATATGCTCCATTGATAGCTCCAATGGCATCGGCTTCGGTCTGAAAAAAGTTGGATGTATTAATGGTGTCTTCCGGCACTTTGTCCAGAAAATTGTTACACGCCGGTAATAATGCAGACATAACTGCAATAGAAATATATTTTATGAGTTTCATAATGTTCTGATTTTTATGATTAAATTCCTAGATTAACGCCTACAGTGAAAGTCCGTGTTACCGGGTAAACATTGTTGTCAATGCCGTTGGTTCCCACTTCAGGATCAAATCCGCTATATTTTGTAATAGTGAAAAGGTTTTGCGCAGAGATATAGAATCTGGCTGTGGATATTTTGGCTTTTTTTACCAATGATGCAGGTAAAGTGTAACCCAACGTCACATTCTTCACTCTCAAATACGAACCATCTTCTACATAACGATCGGATGGTCTGGTATTTTTGTTTGGATCATTAAAGACCGCTCTAGGCATTGAATTGCTTGTGCCTTCACCTGTCCATCTGTTTAAAGTAGCAGTGGTTTGATTTTGAGCCACAGCCATGGCTTCGCTCCAAAAACGGTTGGCATTGATGATTTTATTGCCGGCTATTCCTTGTAAGAATATGCTTAAGTCAAAACCTTTATAGGTAAATGTATTATTCATGGCAAACATGAAAGTTGGATTTGGATTTCCCAGATAGGTGCGGTCTTTGTCATTAATCACACCGTCGTTATTCAAATCTTTGAAGCGAATATCACCCGGAGAAGTGCGGTTGTTCGGATCATTTCCTGGAACCTGCAAAGCATGACTGTCAACTTCTTGTTGGTTTTGGAAGATACCATCAGTTTTAAATCCATAGAATTCATTAATTGGAATTCCGGCTTGAATCAAAGCAAGATTGGCATTTAATCCGATACTTCCGCTTGACATTGGCACGGTATCGTTGATATTTACAACTTTATTTTTGTTGTACGATACATTAAAAGAGGTGTTCCATTTAAAATCACCAGTTAAGTTTTTTGTGTTCACTGTGATTTCAATGCCTTTATTTTCCATTTGTCCGGCATTGATTGACGGAACAGCAATATCCGAATAACCTGTAGACACCGGAACAACCATCGGCACTAACATTTTATCTGTTTTTTTCAAATAAGCATCTACAGTAACTTCTATCCGTTGATTGAACATGGTAGCATCGAAACCGATATTCCCTTGTTTTTGTTGTTCCCATTGCACGTATGGATTAGGCATAACTGTAGGTACTACTGCCGATACAACTGTGTTGTTAAAGTTGTATTTAATCGTATTCAAAGATGAAGCAAATGAATAATTACCAATACTCTGATTTCCCGTGGCACCATATCCGGCACGTAGTTTCAAGTCATTTACGAAAGTAATTGGTTTAAAGAAGCTTTCTTCCGAAATACGCCATGCTGCCGAAGCCGAAGGGAATAATCCGTATTTGTTTTTTTCGCCGAAGCGTGAAGACCCGTCCTGACGAAGGGTTGCAGTAAAAAGATACTTGTCGGCATAAGCGTAATTCACTCTACCCATGTATGATAACATTGAGTAACTTGCAGTACTGCCACCCACTTTTGGAAGTAAAATACCGTTGTTCAGTTGTTGGGTTACGTCGCTGGCAAAGCTTTGAATAGATCCGTTCATGTAGTTGCTTCTGTTCTCCTGGGCACTGGTACCGGCCATCACACCCAGTTTGTGTTTCCCAAAAGTTTTATCGTAGGTGAGCGTATTGTCCCACAGCCAGGTAATATTCTTGTTGTATTGTTCCCCTAAATATGAGTTCAGACTTACACTGGTGTCCCAGGCGCGTTTTGGTGACCATGTACGTGAATCCCAGAAATTAGCCTGTAACCCAAAGGTAGATTTGAATTTTAGGTTTTTCATTATTTCCAATTCAGCGAAAATTGATCCCATCAGGTTATAACCATTGGTAGAGTTTTCCACTGTTTTTGCTGCTCCAATAGGATTCACAATGTCACCATCGTACAATGGCTGTGCAACCGGACCGGAGTAATTGCCATTTGCCCGGTAAATAGGCTGTGTAGGCAACGCCAGCATGGCGTTGCGGATGCTGTAATCGCCACTGGTTTTTACATCGTGGTTTAATGTCAGGTTGTTCCCGAATTTCAGAAACGAAGTTACTTTACTGTCTGTATTCAGTTGGAATGTAAAGCGTTTGAATCCGGTATTAATAACAATGCCTTCTTGATTAAAATAATTGCCGGACACATACACTTTGGTTTTTTCATTGCCGCCGGAATAATTCAAAGAGTAATTCTGCATGGCTGCAGTGCGGAAGAATGCATCCATCCAATTGGTGCCTTCGCCAAGACTTACCGGATCAGCATATGCCGGATTTTTTGCTATTCCTGCATTGCCCAGAATGTCATTATGCAAAGCGGCAAACTGTGAAGCATTAAGCATTTTAATCATATTCGTAGAATTTTGCAATCCATACGAATAGTTGAAATTTAGTTGAGATTTATCCGTTGAAGAACCATGCTTTGTGGTAATAATAACCACTCCATTAGCTCCTCTGGAACCATAAATGGCTGTGGCAGATGCATCTTTTAATATCTGGATCGATTCCACATCATCCATGTTCAATTGGTTTAATCCACCATCTATTGGAAAACCATCAATTACAACCAATGGGTTTGCATCGTTGATTGTTCCTACGCCACGAATGCGAAAAGTGGCATCAGTGCCCGGAGCTCCAGAAGAAATGACCTGCACGCCGGCTGCACGTCCCTGCATAGCATCACTTACGCTTGGAACCGGCAGTGATTTGATATCACTGCTTTTAATTGTGGCAACAGAACCCGTAAGGTCTTTTTTGCGTTGGGTACCATAACCCACCACCACAACTTCTTCTAGTGATTTTGAACCTTCAACCAATACAATTCGTAATGATTTAGAGTCTTTTACAGTTACTTCTTGGGAATTGTACCCGATATACGATATTTTCAATACCGGATTTCTTTGAGAACCTGCAGGTAATGTAAAAGTTCCATCAAAACTCGATATTGTTCCGGTAGTAGTTCCATTTATGAGAACACTCACACCGATAAGAGGCTCACCTTTTGCATCCACAACTGTCCCTGAAATGGACTTGCCTGCTGATTGAGCAACTGCATTCTGCGAAGCAAAAAACATACTACAAAGTAAAAAAATGTAGCATAGGCTTTTTTTGAAATTTACCATCATTTTTTGAAATTTAAGGTTAATAATAATTTTAAGGAGTTTAAACTAATTGGTAAATCAACCCAAACGAGCCGTTCACAATTTTGTTTATTCTCCATGCAAATATATACTCATTAGTCTGACCTTAATTTTCAGTGCAGTGTTATTGTAGTGTTATTTCAATGTTTTTGAGATTATATATCATGTTTACAGCGACATATAAATTAATTCGGGCGAATAAATGTAGTAGGATTGGAGTAAAAAAAGGTCTTCAAAAGTATGAAACTCTGAAGACCCGGTTAATAATATTGGAAACTTTCTATTTAGTATTTGTTCCTATTCGCATGACATTTTCTTCAAATTTTCCACGTTCACCGATAGCTTTGTTCCTTAGCTTTGTTCGATAATTATAGATAGTGGAAAGAGAATAGCGAAGGAAATGAGATATTTTCACACTGTCTGTAATGCCCAGGCGAATGAGTGCGAATATCCTCAATTCAGTATTTAGAAGCTGACCAGATTTCAAGGTAATATCCTCATGATCTGACAAAAGAGCTTTGAACTCTTCTACAAAGGTGGGAAATAGTTGTAAAAAGGTACTGTCGAAGTTATCATAAAATTCTTTGAGCTCATCTTCAATAAATTGTTTCGATTTGATTTTAAGGAGCAGTTCCTCTATCTTGCCAGCCACTGCCGTTTTATTCAGTGCCCGGCGGTATTCATCGAGCTTATCAATGTACACAGAACATTGATCCATATATCGCCCAATATATTCTTCTTTGATTATATTTGCCTCTCCAAGTGTGCTATTTGTAGCTTTAAGCTGTTCATTGGTGAGTGATAATTCTTTATTCAAATTACTTAGTTGCTCATTAGCAATACTCAAATGTTTACGTGTTAAGGCAAGTTTTTTCATTTGCCTGTATACAAAGAAGATCGCAATGATTAGGAACAAAGATAGAATACTTATGCTGATTAATGAGACAATTAAATCGCGTTGATGTGCTTCGGTTTGAAGTTGATAGGCTTTGTCAATGATTGGTAGCATTTGAGATATTTCAATCGTTCGCAGGCGTGCATTGCAGAAAATCGCATCCTCAAGCGAACGTTTAATATAGTTGTAAGCCCTGTCAATATCACCGTCTTCGTATAATATGAATGCAAGGCTACGCAACGAGATATATTCTTTGGTGGCTGACTTGATGTCGTAAATAGATGAAATTGTCAACCATCTTTTCTCAAGATTCCGTTCACCTTTTCCATGATAGGCTTCAGAAATACTATATGCAATAATTGCCCGGTCGTGATTATTCTTTTTAATTGTGGGGAAATAATGTAATAATAATTTCAGGGCTTCATCGTACTGTTTTTTTACAATCAGTTGATCCGATTTCACCATAATGTGAGTGCTTGAATTTGGAGGATTAGTTGCTAACAATGAATCGCGATACGTAGCAGTTATTATTTCATATCGTTTTTTTTCCTGGCTCGACACGGTATAATCTGCCATAAAGCCATAAATCGTTCTGTAAATATGAAAGTAATAGGCTTTTAAATCAGGTGCTTCTGTTATGTTTATGGTGCTAAGAATGTCCATTGCTTCCTTGTACATGCCGGTAACTCCCATAATAAAAGCCAGATTCAGGCGCGAATCTGTTAAGTTACGCTTATTATTCAATTTCTCGGCAATCTGTAACTTCTTTCTTGCATATATAAGTGCCGAATCAGATTTGTATGAATTGTACTCATCGTATAGTTTACCGCAAATTTCATATCGCTGATTTTCCGAAGATGTGTATTTTAATAAGTTCTTCATCTGATCCAGCTTTCTCTCTTTCTGGTTGGAATATAACTGATAATTTTCAATTGTTTTGTCCAATACTTTTAACAAAGAATCTATTTCACTTCTTGCAAAAAGTGGCAAAGAGAAAAATATGCAAGCTAGAATAACAAAATTTCTTTTCATTATTGTGATTTTTATTTGTGCAAATATATAGATAAATTTAGCTGATTGAATTTGATGAAGGTGTTTTTAATTGTATTCAGAATGGAAGCTGTTTTCAAAATCAACAAAAAAAGGGCTGCATCACTTTTGATACAGCCTCTTTTTGTTGACAAATTGAATTTATTTCTTCTTTTGGGATTTCCATTTTAGGCTGATTGCTGAATCGCTCCAGTCAAAAATAGTACTTTGTGTCTTCTTGTTGTCAGTGATTTTAAGTTCTGCTGCTCCGTTTCGTAGTGAACTGATAGTTTCAAATCCATGTAGAATTAAGCGCACTTTCTTGAATCGTCCGGCAAAATTTCCTTTTTTATCCGAAATGTTGAGCTCTTTTTTTATCGGATCAAAACTGATTTGGCGTTCGTATGAATTTCCTTTTTCATACTCGAAAGTTGTGCCATCATCTTCGTAATAAAGTAGTTTTGTGACTTTCGATCCGGCAAATACATGTAATTTCAAGGTGTCACCGGCACTTTCGGTTGTGTTCTGAACAGTGTTTTGCATTGGGATAATTGCGCCATCGCGAGCAAATACCGGCAAATCGCTTAATGGTGATACTACGTGGTAATCTTTGCCTCCTTCAAAAACCTGATCGTTAGAAAAACGATACCAGCGGCCTTCGGGTAAGTATACGCGGGTGTAGCTGTCTGTACTGCGTGCAGGACAAACCAACAGCCCATCACCAAACATATATTGACTTTCAAAATCTTTATTAAAAATCTTGTCGTCATTTGTATAATCAATTGCCAGCGTACGAACAATCGGTAATCCGGTTCTGGAAGCCAACAATGCATTAGAATAAATGTACGGCATCAATTGGTAGCGCAAGTTCAGGTAATTGCGCACGATGTCTTGATAATCTTTAGGCAATACCCAAGGCTCGCGATAGTTTAAATCTGCAGCGCTATGATTGCGATAAAAAGGAGTAAATGCGCCGAGCGACATCCAACGAACCAGAAGTTCTTTAGTCGGTTCCCCCATAAATCCGCCTACATCGGGGCCGGAGAATGAGAAACCGGCAAGTCCTAAATTAGCGACCAGCTTTGCACTTAGCAACATATGGTCATCGGAGGCGAAATTATCTCCTGTCCAAATGGTTGAGTAGCGTTGTCCGCCTGAATAAGTAGCTCTGGTAATTGTCAAAGGCCTACGTCCATTCATTAATTTTTTTGTGCCTTCGTAGGTAGAGCGCACCATTTGCATGCCGAAGATATTATGTCCTTCTTTGATTGTTGTTTTGTTCCCTTCAAAACCAAATTCGACCATATCAGGAATTTTTTGACCCCAGGTAGCCGGTTCATTCATATCATTCCAGAAACCTTCCACGCCTTTGCCGGTGAGCGCTGAGAACTTCTCACCCCACCATGCACGAACTTCAGGACGTGTAAAATCGGGGAAATGTGAACGACCAGGCCAGACTGTTCCAACATAGGGTTGCCCATTTGGATAAGAAAGGAAATATTTATTCTTGACTCCTTCATCGTAAGCCGAATAGCCTTTTTCAACTTTCAGACCCGGATCTACAATTACTGCAAGGTGGAAATTCATGCCTTTCAGCGTGTTTATCATCTGTTCAGGTTGTGGGTAACGTTCCGGGCTCCATGTAAATACTTTGTAATTATCCATATAGTGGATATCTAGATAAAGTACATCGCAAGGGAATTTTTTGTCGCGGAAAGTTTGTGCCACGCTCAATAATTCTTTGTCAGGATAGTAACTGTAACGGCATTGTTGGTAACCTAAGCTCCATAGTGGTGGCAGTTTTGGACGACCGGTTAGCCATGTGTATTCTTCAATAACATTGCGAACAGAATCGCCGGCAAAGAAATAGTAATCCATTTCGCCGCCTACAGCACCGAAATGAGACATTTCATCATCGGTCGATGCACCAAAACTAAAAGTGCTTTTGTATGAGTTGTCGAAGAAAATTCCATAGGTCATTCCATCGTGAATTCCCATATAAAAGGGTATGGTAGAATAGAGTGGATCTTTGTCGAGCGCATAAGCCGGAACATCCGAATTCCAGTTTTCATATGCCATGCTTCGTTTGTTTAAAGGTCCGGTTTTTTCGCCCAGCCCGATGAATTTTTCTTTCTCGAACATTTGTTTGTAACAGGTTACATCACTTCCAAGCCATGTCATCCCAAATCGTGGATCATCGGCATTGAGTAGTTTGCCATCGAGCGTGTAAAAACTGATACGAACCGGAGACTTTGTAATTTCAATTTTTAATACCGTAGTTTTTAGTACCAGCTTAGAACTTTCATCTGCAACGGACACAAATTTACCGATTGCTTGTTTGTCTACGGCGTACGAAAATGTGCGTAGAGGCTTTTCTTTATATGCCCTTACCCGTACAATATCATCTCTGAAGGCTGTAATTTGAACGACAGCATTGTCAGCCTCAATAGAAATTAGGTTATTCTCTTGTTTAAATGTTTTCAGGTTACCTATCGATACTGAAGTGTCAGCCCAGATAGATAAAGGAAACAACATTAAATAAACCAGTGGAACCAAGATTTTTTTCATAAATTATATGTGCTATTTTGTTGTTGTAAATTAAACCTATACGTATTAAATAACGAAGGTACTGTTTGTGTGTTTTCTTTACACTCACGATGCAAATATAAAGCAAGTATGCTAAAGCAGAAAGAGGTATGGTTCAATATGTACTAAAGTGTACGATTTGTGAATTGCTAACTTATTGTTAGTCAATGATGAGTAAGGTTTGACCTGAGAAAAAGAAGTACTGGAAATTCACGTGGAAATAGTCTGTTTTGTCTTAAATGTCTGTTTTTACAGATTCTATTTCCATGATTCTTTGTTCAAAAAGTTCGTTCGGAATCAATGACCGGTTTTTTGCCTTGGTTTTGTAATTTTTTACGGTAGAAAGTGAGAAATCCAGGAACCTGGCAATGCGTTCGCTTTCGTTAATTCCAAGTCGGATTAAAGCAAAAATCCGTATTTCGGGGCTTAGAATTACATTCGACTTTGTTTTAACCTGATCTTCTTCTTTAAAAAGCTGGTTGTAACGCGAAACGAAGTCGGGGAAAAGGCGAATGAAAATTTCGTCAAACAAGGCAAACATATCTTCCCGCTCTTTTCGTAAGTCTGAAGAAGCAGATAATTGTGCCAGTTCGTCAAATTGATGGTTACGTATTTTGCGTGCTACCATCTTTCGGTAGTCTTCAATTTTCTCCAGATAAATAGAGTTGGTGCTGAAAAAGTAGCCAATGTATTCTTCTTTAATTCGCTGTGCTTCTTTTAGTTTGTTATTCGTGTGAATTAAATTGATGTTTTGTCTTTTTATTTCTTTTTGCACTTCTGTCAGTTGCTCGTTCGATTGAAGTAGGTTGGCGTTTTGTTGCAAAATCTGAAGCCGGGCCGAATTTAGTCGTTTCTTTTGTTTTAAAATGACAAAAGTGGATACCAGAAATAAGATAAGAAGGATGGAAATTAAACCGGAATAAATTAATAATTTATTGTTTTGTTGTTTGATAATATCAAATCTGCCGGCCTCGATAATAGGTAAAATCTGCCCGACTTCAATTTTACGTTGTCTGGCATTGTAATAATTAGCATCATCCAAAGCAATTGTGGCATACGAATAAGCTCGTTGTATATCGCCTTGTTTGTATAGTAATTCGGCTAGTTGACGTATAGCTGCAGTTTCTTTTGTCGCTATTTGTATGTCAGCGATAGCTGCAGTTGCTAAGTTCAAAATGGCTTTTGCTGTGTCTTTCCGTGCTAGATAAAAACTGGCAAGGGTTGAGGTGATAATGGCGTAGTTGTGTAAGTCGCGCTTATTTGTCGAAAGATAATGCTCGGCAATATTTAATGCGTTCTTATAGTCGTCCGTTAGTTGGTATTCAAACATCTTTGCTGATAGATAATCCGAACTTTTTGGATTCATCAATGTCATATTTTTTTTGCAGTAATCCAATGAAATAATCTTGTATTTACTCTGATATGGCTCGGAAGTTGAGTAAGCCATGTTCAGGTTCAGCGTAGATAGAAACGAATACAAATCAATTTGACGCTTGGTTTGAAGTTCGGTAGGGTTTATGGTTGAGGAGATTTCGGACGCTTCTTTATATAATCCGGCTGACATACAACTAAATGAAAGTGCTATTTTTGATTCGGCAATCCTGTCTTTATCTTTCAGCTTTTCGGCAATCTGGAGCATTCTGCCTGCAAATGAATATGCTGAGTCGTATTTGTAGGATTGATATTCTTTGTATAATTCAGCACTTAAATTGTATTTCTCAATTAAATTCTGTTTGTCGAAAAAGTGTATTTCCAGATTATGAATGCGTGCTTTCTTTTCTGATTCAAACGACGATCGTTTTTCGATGCATTCATCTAGTTTTTTGAGGACGTCCTTTACAGAATTGCTCTGACAAAACGCAATAAAGGGAACTGCCAGGAAAAATACTAAAATAGCCTTTTTAATCATGTGATTTAA
>DATFAW010000108.1:0-2220 GCA_035254165.1 Paludibacter sp. | reverse complement strand
GCCATCTTCAAGTGGTCCATCGTTGTACGAGTTAATTACATCGCCTTTAAACGGCTCAACCTGATACTCCCACATAGAATTTACATACACATCTTTTTCGATGTCGAAATTGAATTTCACAATAGTAAGCGTTCCGTTTTCAGCATCGTAAGCACCTGCAATAGGAACAGTCATTTTGGGTGGTGTTCCTATCTTTCCCCGCTTTCCTCCATCTCCTTTGAAAAACAAAGCTGTATCGGTAACTTTCAACCTGTCAGCATCAATTTTTCCAAAATAGCTGTCGTTGATTTTAGCTTTATCAGATTTTTTATACGGAATAATTACCGTGTTTTTATCCGAAGGAATAAATTGACCTAAAATCCAGATAGACAACATACCTGTTGAATGATTCCATTCAAAATCGCCTATATTAGTCAGTTCATTTTCTGAACTGAAAACTACTGAATTTACACCTTCAGGGAGTTCTATTTTTAATTCGTCAGAGACCGTTTTATTATCAAGCAAAGTTACCGACCGATCAAGCCGACAAGCCAGCTGAGAACCCGACCAGTTTTCTAAGACTGTTGATTTTGTAAAGACGGCTTTTGTATCATTCGCCGAAACCAATTCCCATTTGTCTGTATCAATCAAAGCAGGAGCTTGCCAATCTTCAAAATCAAAGCCTTTACCTGAACTGCCTTTGAAAAAGATAGAGTACTGTCCACCTTCGGGACCTAACCAAAAACGGTCTTCGCCACCAAAATTATTACAGTGTGGAAGAAACTTACCCGATGCAATTAAATCGTAATTCAACCAGCCAAAACTATAGCCTTCTTCCCCGTTAGCACTACTTGTCAGTACACGCCCCTGCAAATCAGGGCTTACAAGAAGACATTTATCGTCAGATTTCAATTCAACAACCTGCAAATGTTTTGAAAGAAATTGCTTGTCATTTTTATAATTTTTATTTTCCATTTTTTATAATATTAGCGGACTTGATGACCCCGCAATGCGTAATAAGCTATGAATACAAAACAAGGTATTGGAGTTAAGAATCCTATTGACATACCATAATTATCGGCAATTAATCCCATTACTGCCGGGAATAAAGCACCTCCAACTATTGACATGACAATGAAAGATGAGGCTTTTTTTGTTTTATCACCCAAGTCTTTAATTCCTAAGGCAAAGATCGTTGGAAACATGATTGACATAAAAAAGAATGTTACATATAAAGCAATGAGTGAAACCCAACCCAAATTCATGCTTACGATAGGAAGTAAAGCAATGGTTAATATTGAGTATGTAGCGAGAATGTTAGTAGGTTTAAATATACTCATTAAGAAGCTACCTGACATACGTCCTATCATAAACAAGGCAAAACCAATGGATAAAAAGTACGGACCCGCATTTACATCAAAATGAGGATTTTGAGTTTTATCAGTTACAAAGTTGATTAAATAGCTAAAAATACCGGTTTGAGCTGCTACATAACAGAATTGAGCAATAACTCCAAATACAAAATGACGTTGTTTAATGAGTGATTTTTCTACAACTGGTTTTGATTTGCCAGATGAAACGCCATGTTCGTGTTCATCTTCTTCGGCTATCTCGGGTAAAGCTGTTTTGTAGAAAAGCACAGCTACACTTAATACTACCAACCCGATAATTAAATATGGCAAAAACATTGAATTGAGTTTTTCACCCACACCAGTAGCTTTATTGCCATAAATAAAAACGCCAATCATAGGACCTATAACCCACGCTAGCCCATTAAATGATTGAGAGAAATTAATGCGTCGTTCGGCCGACTCAGTTGGTCCAAGTTTAGTCGTGTAAGGATTTGCAGCTGTTTCAAGTGTAGCCAGTCCACAACCCATTACAAACAAGCATATTAGAAAAATCCAGAATGATTCAAAAGAAGTGGTCGCGGCAATTAACAAAGCTCCTGAGGCAAAAAGCATTAAACCCAGGATAATGCCTTTTTTGTATCCGAACTTGCGCATGAAATATCCCGCAGGTAATGCCATTCCAAAATAGGCGATATAAACTGAAAACTGTATTAATCCTGATTTAAATTTAGAAATATGTAAAATTTCCTGAAAGTGTTTGTTTAAGGTATCGAGCATGCCATGTGCCAATCCCCATAAAAAGAATAAGGAAGTGATAAGAATAAATGGAACTAAAAATTCCTTGGTAGTTAATTTGTTTTTTGACATGATATGAGCTGTATATTAGTAA
>DATFAW010000107.1:0-3708 GCA_035254165.1 Paludibacter sp. | reverse complement strand
TTACTTTCACACATTTTATTGTAAATCCCTCTATTCGAATGATTTCATTTAATTTCGGAAAATGTTGGTGATTATGCAAAATAAATCCGGCAATGGTTTCATAAGCATCCGATTCGGGAATATTCAAATTAAATCGGGCATTAATTGTCTCTATTTCCAGGCGACCTGAGAAAAGATACTCATTTTCACTTGTTTGTTCGGCCACATATCCCCTATTATCATGCTCATCTTCAATTTCACCAAAAATTTCTTCCATAATATCCTCAAGCGTTACAATTCCGGCTGTACCACCAAATTCGTCAACAACAACAGCAATGCTTTTCTTTTGCAACATGAAAATCTTCATCAACTTTTGGGCTGCCATGTTTTCGGGCACAATCGGAATCTGATTAATCTGTTTTTTCCAGTCGTTTTGATGTTCAAACATCTCCGAAGAATGAATATAACCAATGATATTATCAATATCGCCTTTGTAAATCGGGATTTTAGACAATCCGGTTTCAATAAATGTCTCTTTCAGCACTTCCACATTGGTATCGTAATCCAGCGCAATGATATCTGTTCTTGGCACCGAGCAATCACGCAATTTTACTTTCGAGAAATCAAGTGCATTCTGAAATATCTTCACTTCATTATCTAATTCCTTCTCACTCTCGATATTGTCAAAGCTCTCCTGAATTAAAAAATTCAAATCGATGCGAGAAAAAACATTTTCCTGGGTTGTCTGGCTTATTCCCACGCGAAAAAGCCTCAGAATTCCAATCGAAACCCAGGTACTGAACCGGGAAACCGGATATAAGAAGACATAAAAAATAAACAATAGCCAGGCAAACAAGCGTAACCACAAATTCGGATTTATACGAAATATCGTTTTAGGAAGAAACTCACCCGTAATCAGCACCAGGGCTGTGGCCAGAATCGTTTGCAGAAAAGTAATGAGGAATGGATTCCCGATTGGACTTAGCCAAGGTGTCATAACTTCGGCCATGAGCAATCCATAAATTACCAGGCAGATATTATTTCCGACCAACATAGTCGAAATAAACTGTTGAGGATTCCCGTAAAAGACAGACAAGATAGACGAAGTAAGGTTACGCTGCTTCTTATCCAATTCAAAACGCAGTTTGTTTGAAGTGATAAAAGCTATTTCCAACCCCGAGAAAAAGGCGGATAAAAGCAACGTTAACAAGATGAACATGAAACTATCCAAAATTCGATTTGTTTTGAAATTCTATTATCTACTGAGTGCAAAGATACAATTATTTACATAGTTACAATTGATTTAGGCCAAATTTGCGAATAAGAAAGTAATAATTTAGCCTCAAAATCATTCAAAATATGAGATCTGACCGAATTTAAAAGAAACGAAATAATTATACATTTGTAATTATTTATATATCTGACCCTTGCAAATCAATTTACGAATAATACTTCTTTTTAGCCAGAGAGCACTTGCGAATATAAAAAAAAACCGTATCTTTGCACCGCTTTTGAAAAACGATCTAGTAGCTCAGCAGGTAGAGCACATCCCTTTTAAGGATGGGGTCCTGGGTTCGAGCCCCAGCTGGATCACACGTTACAAAAGCAGCATACAAAGTTTGATGATCTAGTAGCTCAGCAGGTAGAGCACATCCCTTTTAAGGATGGGGTCCTGGGTTCGAGCCCCAGCTGGATCACACAAGTTAAGCCTTCCAAATTCATTTTTGGGAGGCTTTTTTTGAATAACGACGCTGCACCTCCCATAAAGAAGTCCCACAAACAAACATGTTTGCAGGACTTCACCCTAATCTTAAATTGCAAAATGCGAACAGTATTCTATCGTATATCAAATCGTATCACAAACCGACTCCCTTTTCCTATTTCACTTTCGACAGTTAGCTTGCCGTTATGAGCCTCCACAAAATCTTTAGATATAGAAAGCCCTAAACCACTGCCTTGAATCTTAGTGCCCGGCACGCGGAAATAACGGTCAAAAATGCTTTGATGGTAACGAGGATCGATGCCTTTTCCGAAATCCTGTACATACATCTCCACTGTGTTTTCATCTTGTTTCGCCCCTATAATAACTCGTCCATTCTCTTTGGAATACCGAATGGCATTACTCAATAGATTTGTTAACACCCAAGCGATTTTCTCGCTATCAACATACAGTTTATCAATCTTTTTTGGATATTCAACTTCTATCTGGCACCCGAATTTATCAGCTTGTACACGATTAGCTGCGATTGCATAATTTATCAGCTCAATCGGTTTAGTTATTTTAGGCAGCAATTGCAGTTTACCTGCCTCTACTTGCGTCATGTTGAGTAATTCTCCCGTAATACTAAGCAAACGCTCACTATTATCCTTTATACTCTGCGAAAGCTCCTCCTGCTCTTTATTCAACTCTCCTACCCGTTTGTCTTCGAGTAGCTGCTGACTCATTAAAATGGCTGAAATCGGCGTTTTCAGTTCGTGCGAAATAGTAGAAATAAAGGTGGTTTTTGCCGATTCAAGTTCTTTAAACTCGGTAATATTTTTCAACAGAATCACATGACCTATACTTTGTGATTCTATTTCACCCGTTTCGACCATCCGAATAGGAATATACTTAGCCTGAAAAAAACTTTCTTTGTTGTCAGCATAAATTTTCAAAGGTTCATTTTTCTCATCGGGACTCAAAAGCTCCCTGATGAGCCGCCTCAACAAATCATTTTTCAATGCCAGTTCCGAAGCCGATTTCCGAATTATAGCTTCACGTTTCAAATTCAAAATACTGAGTGCCTCGTCATTGATAAAAAGAATTTCCTTTTCATTATTCAACCCGATTATCGGTTCGGTAATGCTATTCACAATAGCTTCGATATATTTTTTACTGGAAAGAATATCAGCTAACGAGCTGGCACGATATTCAGCCAAACGCTCAGCCATGCGATTAAAACTTTCGGATACATGAATAAATTCTTTGTTTGAACTCAAGTTCAAACGTTTTTCATAATTATGATTTGCTATTTCCAGAATTCCATTTGTAAGTTCCCGAATAGGCCGGTTTATAGACGCAGGAAGTCGTAAAAACAACAGAATTCCCGCAAAAATACATGCGACACCAACAACCGACACCATCAATAACGCTCGTTGAAGCACTGGAACTGCAGCAGGATTATCAGGCTCCATAGCAGTTAAAACCTGTAGATTCACGACAGAGAGTAACACTAACAAAATAATCATGGACACTAATATGCCGATGCCCAGATTTAGTTTGGTTTTCGTATACATATATTTAGTTACAAGTTTAAACATTGGTTGTTTGAAGATTTCTTGTTATGACTCCAACACATTAAGTATGTAATAAGAATTAGTCTCCATTAAATTTGCTATAGCTAATAATCAAATTAGCACCAGGATTTGCTAAGCATCTATTGCTAGGATAAAAAAGCGCCTCTTTATCAAAGCAGCCCTCTTTTCTGCTAACAAGGCATTCATTCTCGTATTATTTTAGCTCTATGTGCTTGCACAGCACATTCTCAAACAATGATTAACGTCATTTTTGACAAAACTCCAACTCAATGCATTACTCGAATGTCAATTTCGGGACATTTACTCGTCTCCATAGTGCGACAAAGTTAAGCAATAATAATGTAAACTGATTTACGACACATGCTTAAGTGCAATAGTCCTAAATTTATTGAAGATAATTAATAGTAAATAAAAAAAGCGCCGTCAGGTAAA
>DATFAW010000106.1:0-13757 GCA_035254165.1 Paludibacter sp. | reverse complement strand
TAAGTAAGTCGTATTTATTATTGATATATTTCTTAATTCTTTGTATTTTCAGACCCCAACCCCCAAATGGGGCTTTAAAACGTAGTTTCTAATATTTATTTTGTGTTAAATCATTTCTTTGACGCGCTCTTAAGCCCCCATATAAGGGGTTGGGGGTCATAACCAAAACCTATCATTAAATAATATTGATTACTTACAACACTCATTTTCCTATATTATTAGAACATCAAAGTGGCAAATCAATTATTGATTTGCCACTTTGTATTTATTTATGTTGATTCACAATAGAATTAAAATTTTGTCATACCTTTGTAACAGTTATTACACAACTCCGACATATAAGATTTGTTTCTTTGTAACATAATTTTAATCCAATAAAAGTATGAATCCGTATCGTATTTTGGTCGTAGACGACGAAGAAGACTTGTGTGAAATTCTTCAGTTTAACCTGGAAACTGAAGGTTACCAGGTTGATGTGGCTTACTCAGCCGAAGAAGCCTTAAAGAAAGACATTAGCGTTTATAACTTGCTATTGCTCGACGTGATGATGGGCGAAATTTCAGGTTTTAAAATGGCTCGTACGCTTCGGGAAAATCCGAAAACAGCAAGTATCCCAATTATTTTTCTGACAGCCAAAGATTCGGAAACTGATCGACTTACCGGATTTAATATTGGAGCCGATGATTACATTTCAAAACCATTTTCCATTCGCGAAGTTCTGGCACGTGTTAAAGCTGTAATACGTCGGGTTGATGCCAATAAAATCGAGGTTGCACCCGCCTTGGTATTGAGCTATGAAAATCTTGAAATGTCATTAGAGAATAAGAAAGTGATGCTCGAAGGTGTTGAAGTTCCATTCACAAAAAAAGAATTCGAAATACTAAAACTCTTTTTAGGAAACAAGAACCGTGTTTTTTCGCGCGACGAAATGCTGTCTCGCGTTTGGAGTGACGAGGTAATTGTACTCGACCGGACCATTGATGTAAACATCACCCGGCTTCGTAAAAAAATTGGTCCATACGGCAAAAACATCGTGACCCGACTCGGATATGGATATTGTTTTGAAGAATAAACTCAACCCCTAAATCCCCTAAAGGGGACTTTTGAGGAAATGATATCAAGAAGTATAATTGATTTATCTCAAAATCATATTAAACAAAACAAACTTAGTTCCCCGCAATTTGTCCCGATCCTTTTACCGGGAGAGGCTAGGGGTTATTATATATTATGACACTCAACCGCCGCCTTTTCCTGTATTTTTTCAGCATCTTCTTTTTGATGTTGGCTTTGATATGCTTTTTCCAATATCAGCGTGAAAAAGAGTTCCGTGCCGACCAACTCGACCAGCAACTAACCACCTATAACTTTACGATTAATCAATTTATTCGGGAACGAAATCCAAGCTGGGAAGATTTGGATGAATACGTTCATCTTTTCCCCGATAGTGCTTTGCGCGTTACGGTGATTGATACTACGGGTGTTGTTACTTTCGATTCATCGGTGAAAAAAGGAACTAAACTAGAGAATCACCTGAATCGTCCCGAGATAGAAATGGCTAATATCTCCAAAAACGGGAAAGCAATTCGTCACTCGGCTTCAATCGGAAAAGATTATTATTACCTGGCTCACCGTTTTCCAAAAGACTATGTACGAAGTGCATTACCCTACAATGTAAGTCTGGCAAGTATGCTCAAGGCCAATACTTTTTTCCTGTATTTTATGGCTTGTGTTTTAACCTTGGCAATCATTGCCTTGTACTTTATAGCCAGAAATTTCACAAAATCCATCGACCGCTTGCGCATCTTTACTCAAAAAGCAGAAAAAGAAGAATTGCTCAATACCGACATCGAATTTCCGAATGATGAATTGGGAGAAATAAGCAAAAACATTGTAAAGCTTTATAAATTGCAATTGCATACAAAAGATGAGGTTTACAATGAACGTGAAAAACTTATTAAACACCTCCAAATTTCGCAGGAAGGGTTGGGTATTTTTTCCTCCGAGAAGAAAGAAACACTTGCCAATACGCATTTTATTCAATACACTAACATACTTTCCGACCAACAATGCAAAAGTTCGGATCAGATATTCTCTTTGCCCGAATTTGCCGAGCTGAATGAGTTTATTGACAAAAGCCTTCTGAATAATCAGCTTAACCGGAAGCGACTGACGGTAGAAAAAGGCGGTCGTGTTTTCGCAGTGCAATGTATCGTTTTTCAGGATGATACGTTTGAAATTTCCATTAACGACATTACCGTTCAGGAACACGAAAACGAGCTGAAGCGCCACCTTACACAAAACATATCGCACGAACTGAAAACTCCGGTAAGCAGTATTTTGGGATATATGGAAAGCATTCTCGAAAATCCGGACATGGATTCACAGCGCCAGCGATTTTTCGTAGAGCGTTCTTTTCAGCAAGCGCAACGACTCCGGGATTTATTGCAGGATATTTCTATGCTCAATAAGATGGACGAAGGCCAGCGCTTATTCGAAAAAGAGCCTTGCAATATTTCGGATGTGATTTTGGACGTGTTGAACGATGTTCATTTGCAAATAGAACAAAAGGGATGCAAAATAGTACAGAACTTTCAACCAACTACTCAAATTCAGGGGAACCGCTCACTTCTTTACTCGATATTCCGCAATTTGCTGGATAACACATTGGCTTATGCCGGTGAAAAGCTTACTATCGATATTAATTGCTATCGCGAAGATGATCAATTCTATTATTTCTCGTTCAGCGATAACGGCGTTGGGGTTGCAGAAGAGCACTTGAACCGCTTATTCGAACGCTTCTATCGGGTAGACAAAGGGCGGAGCAGGAAACAAGGCGGAACGGGATTGGGTCTGGCTATTGTGAAAAATGCGGTTATTTATCACCGTGGCACTATCTCCGCCAAACGCGTACCTACAGGTGGGTTGAGCTTTATATTCTCACTTCGGAAATACTAATAAAATACCGAATATATTTTTCGGGTGGAAGTGAAATTGCTGGAAATGAACCGTAGTCTAAGTTGGTCGCCCGTAGGTATAACTTCAAGCCGCACTCGTCTTTTTGTAATTCAGCAATTTTCCCTATTTTTGTTCATCAAACCCCAACAAACCATGCAATTATTCCGCAGTAAATGGACTCCTTTGTTTTTAAGCAACTTTTTGGGAGTTTATAATGATAATTTCCTGAAAAACTGTATCATTTTCATTGCCGTCGGTTGGGCTTTGCCGCATTGGATGACGCAGTCGCAACTCATTTCCATGGTGTCGGCTTCATTAATTGTTCCGTATCTTTTTCTTTCACCTCTGGCAGGCCGGCTTGCTGTTATTTATTCCAAAAAGAAAGTTTTCAGCCTTTGCAAACTAATCGAAATTCCGGTGCTTGTCCTGGCCTGTGTGGCATTTCATTTCCAGTGGGTAATGATAGCGGTTTTGGCTGTATTGCTCATGGGAATTCTGAGTTGTTTGTATTCACCCTCTAAATATAGTCTTATCCGCGATATTGGCGGCGAGGCGGGTGTTTCATTTGGTAGCGGTGTATTCGAAATGATGGCCTTTCTGGGAATTCTGATTGGAACGGTAACGGCTTCGATAGTTTCTGATTCGTATAACCAATGGATGGTCTTTCTGCTTTACATAGGATTGGCGGCATTGGGTTATATTGTTACGAGCTTTATTCGTGCCAAGGAATTGCCTGAAGACAAAGAGGAAGCCGGCACATTAAACCCTATTCGCTTTCTGCTTGATTCTTTTCGGTTTGCACGGCTACATGGCAATGTGAACAGTGCTGTTTTTGGCGCATCAGCTTTTTGGCTGGTTGGTGGCATGTTGCAAATGAATCTAGTAATTCATTGTAAGCATGTTTATCACGCATCAAACACCACCACCGGCATGGTAATGGCCTGCGCAGCCATTGGTATTGCACTGGGTTGCTGGGCTGCCGGAAAAATATCGGGACATGAAGTGAAAAAAGGACTTATTCTGGTTGGAATAATGGGTATGAGCCTATTCTTTTTTACATTGACCTGTTTTCATTTGAGCTTATGTTTTTTTGTGTTTTGCGTATTCAGTGTAGCATTTTTAGGCGGCATCTTTCAGGTTCCCTGCCTGTCGATGTTGCAAAATTCCAATCTGGGTCGTAAACTTGGCGATATGATAGCCTATCTGAATCTGGTTACTTTCATATTCGTACTACTTGGAACCTTTTTGTTTTCAGCCACCGCCTATTTGACTTCCGAAAACAGTTTTGCTGTATTTGGAGTTACATTCGCCGCATGTTTGGTTGTCATGATTTACTTCTTCACTAAATCTCCTGAATACCGCAGAGAAACAAAAAAACTACTTACTCCTAATCGCTAAAGGGAAATTAAAACCAAGTACCAAACATAAAATCTGTAAATTAAGCTCAAAAGACAAAAGTGACTTAATTGCCCTTTATGGGTTAGGCTTTTTTTTTGCTAGTTAGTTGTTCAAATCCATGTTGTAAAACATACAAAACGCAAATACAATTTTAATATAGATTTCATACATTGCCATACGATTTTTCATTAAAAAACAATTTATTTTTTAGTATTAATTCTTTTTAATTTTTAATACAATATGAAAGTATATCAATCGAATGAAATCAAAAACATTTCATTGCTGGGAAGTTCCGGCTCCGGGAAAACCACTCTTGTAGAAGCCATGCTTTACGAGAGTGGAGTTATAAAACGCAGAGGTACAGTGGCTGGCCAAAACACTGTTTCCGATTATTTCCCTGTAGAAAAAGAGTATGGCTATACCGTTTTCTCTACCATTATTCAAACTGAGTGGCAAGAAAAAAAACTAAATTTCATTGACTGTCCGGGTTCCGACGATTTTATCGGTGGTGTAGTAACTTCACTTAATGTAACCGATACTGCTCTTATCCTTCTCAACACGCAATACGGCGTAGAAGTTGGAACTAATAATCACTTCCGTTATACCGAAAAATTCAATAAACCGGTTATTTTTGTTACCAATCACCTCGATCAGGAAAAGTCTGATTTCGAAAAAACGTTGCTTCAACTTAAAGAAAACTTTGGAAGCAAAGTGGTTCAAATTCAATATCCCATTACTACCGGACCTCAATTCAATGCCGTTGTCGACGTATTGAAAATGAAAATGTATCGTTGGAAGCCCGAAGGCGGCATTCCCGACGTATTGGAAATTCCGGCCGAAGAAATAGAAAAAGCACAAGAACTACATAATACGCTTGTTGAAGCTGCTGCAGAACACGACGAAGAATTGATGGAAAAATTCTTCGACCAAGGCTCTTTGTCAGAAGAAGAAATGCGTATAGGTATCCGCAAAGGATTGATTCATCGCGACATGTTCCCTGTATTCTGTGTTTGCGCAGGGAAAGACATGTGTGTGCGCCGCTTGATGGAATTCGTTGGAAACGTCTCTCCAAGTGTCAGCCTTTGTGAAAAGCCTCAAACGGCAGACGGGAAACAAATTTCACCAGACCCTAATGGGCCTACCAGCATTTACATATTCAAAACCAGCGTTGAACCACATATTGGTGAAGTTTCGTACTTCAAAGTTATGAGTGGAAAGCTGAAAGAAGGTGACGATTTAGTAAATGTCGATCGAAATTCCAAAGAGCGCATCAGCCAGATTTTTGCTGTAGCCGGTCAAATTCGCACCAAAGTGGAAGAAATTGTAGCAGGCGATATTGGCGCAACCGTAAAACTAAAAGACACACGCACAGGTAATACCCTGAACGTAAAAGGATGCGAATATGATTTCAAAGAAATAAAATATCCGGAGCCCAAATACCGTCGCGCTATTAAAGCCAAATCGGAAGCTGACGAAGAAAAACTCAGCGAAATCCTGACTCGTATGCACGAAGAAGATCCTACCTGGGTAGTGGAACAATCGAAAGAATTGAAACAGACTATTTTGTACGGACAAGGTGAATTCCACTTGCGAACGTTGAAATGGCGTGTCGAAAACAACGATAAAATTCAGATTGAATTTAAAGAACCCAAAATTCCGTATCGCGAAACCATCACAAAGAATGCGCGTGCCGATTACCGTCATAAAAAGCAATCAGGAGGTTCCGGTCAGTTTGGCGAAGTACATATGATTATTGAACCTTATTACGATGGCATGCCGGCTCCCGACACTTTCCGGTTCAACGGTCAGGAATACAAAATCAGCAATCGCGACACACAGGTTGTAGACTTGGACTGGGGCGGGAAACTGGTTTTGATCAACAGTATTGTCGGTGGATCTATCGATTTGCGCTTTTTGCCGGCTATTATGAAAGGAATTATGGATCGCATGGAACAAGGTCCGCTTACAGGTTCATATGCCCGTGACGTACGCGTAATTGTCTATGACGGCAAGATGCACCCGGTTGACTCAAATGAAATTTCATTCCGCCTCGCCGGACGCAACGCGTTTGCACAAGCGTTTAAAGAAGCCGGTCCAAAACTGCTCGAACCGATTTACGATGTGGTTGTTCAGGCACCAACCGACCGCCTCGGCGATGTAATGAGCGATTTGCAAGGCCGTCGGGCTGTGATTATGGGTATGGAAAGTGAAAAAGGATATGAAAAACTATCGGCTAAAATTCCGTTGAAAGAATTGGGTAGTTATTCAACCACGCTGAGCTCACTCACGGGCGGACGTGCTTCGTTCAGCATGAGGTTTGCCAGCTACGAACTTGTACCAATGGATATTCAGGATAAATTACTCAAAGAATACGAAGCATCTAAAAAAGAAGAAGAGTAAACTCACGATTCTTGCTATTCAAAATCAAAGCAGCTATCCGAAAAACGAATAGCTGCTTTTTTAAAAAAGTGCATCTTTACTCAATGTTTCACCATTATTTACTTTTATGAAAAAAATCATTATCTCCTTTGTATTGCTTCTTGCAATATCATCTCAATCGATAGTTTTGGTAGCTGAAACCGCATCAATAAAACTAAATTCGTTGGGTTATCTCCCTCAAGCAATCAAAAAAGCAACTGTCACTACTGAAGCAACTGCTTTTCAGGTTATCAATTCACAAACCGGACTTGAAGTTTTTCAAGGCAAACTCAGCGGACAAATCTATCAAAAAGATGTTGATCAGAAAGTCTGGATTGCCGACTTCTCGAAAGTTACCCAACCGGGGAAATACACATTGCAGATTAAAGGCGTTGGAAAATCGTATGAGTTTACAATAGGTTCCGACGTATACAAAAGTCCTTTTGTAACATCAATGCGCGCTTTTTACCTTTGGCGTTGCGGAATGGCAGTTCATGCTAACTATAACGGAAATCATTACGAAACAAAAGCTTGTCATCTTGAAGATGGTTGGATGGATTATAACGGAAAACCGAATGAACGACGCGATGGAACTGGTGGTTGGCACGATGCGGGTGATTTTGGGAAATATACTGTAAATGCAGGCGTAACCATGGCCGTTCTTTTTTATGCCTGGGATCATTTCGGCAATAAACTGAAAAACATTCCTCTTGACATTCCACAAACAGCACCCGGCATGCCTGATTTTTTACAGGAAATGAAATGGGAAACGGATTTCTTATTGAAAATGCAATATAATGACGGCTCAGGTCGTGTTTCACATAAACTTACCCGCAAAGGATTTGAAGGTTTTGTTATGCCACAAAATGACAAAGAAAAACGCTATTTTACTGAATGGGGTTCTGCCGCAACTGCCGATTTTGTAGCCATCATGGCCATGGCAGCACGTTATTTTAAACCTTACGATGCCGTTTACGCTCAAAAATGTTTAGATGCTGCAACTGTAAGTTACAACTTTTTATTGGCAAATCCGGTAGCAAAAGATTTTGTACAAGGTGATTTCTCAACCGGAGGCTATCAAACTGGTGATGCCGATGATCGGCTATGGGCATCAGCCGAAATGTGGGAAACTACAGGCAATTCTACGAGTTTAGACGATTTAGAATCACGAATTGAGAAACTGAAAATTCTGACAGAAGAGAATTGGGATTGGGGATCTGTAGACAATTTGGGTGTCTTTACTTACGCACTTTCTAAACGAGAAGGGAAAAACCCTCAACTTCAGGCTAAAGCAAGACAAGCTATCATTACTTCGGCAAATCAACTAGTAGAAAAAGCACAAGCCGATGTATATGCCCGTCCTTTGGCAAGCCTTTATTTTTGGGGTTGCAACGGTACCGTTGGACGTCAGGCAGTGAATTTACAAGTAGCCAATATTCTTTCGCCCAATAAAAAATATACTGAAACAATACTTGATATTATTGCACATTTATTTGGACGAAATTATTACGGACGCTCTTATGTAACCGGACTGGGTGCAAATCCACCAATGTTTCCACACGATCGCCGTTCTGCTGCTGATGGTGTTGAAGCACCGTGGCCGGGTTATTTAGTTGGTGGTGGACATACGGCTACCGATTGGGTGGATAAACAGGCTGATTATTCCCGCAATGAAATAGCTATCAACTGGCAGGCCGGATTAGTATACGCTCTGGCTGGAGGACTTTAAAAAAGTTGTACGAAAACAACAAACGCCGAAAAATAGCTTTCGGCGTTTGTTGTTTTATGAAATTTGGAAAATCTGTTTATGCCAGAATTTTCTTAAATAAGTTTTTCATGTTTACCAAGTCACCGATAATTTTGTGCAAATCAGCAACTGCAACGCGTTCCTGCAACATAGTGTCGCGGTAACGAATCGTTACGGTATTGTCTACCGGAGTTTGATGATCCACGGTAATACAGAATGGCGTTCCAATGGCATCCTGACGGCGGTAACGTTTTCCGATCGAATCTTTTTCATCGTATCCGCATTTGAAATCGAACTTCAGGTCGTTCATTATCTCACGCGCTTTTTCTGGCAGACCATCTTTTTTTACCAACGGCATAATGCAGGCTTTTACAGGAGCCAACACAGGAGGCAAAGCAAGAACTACACGGCTTTCACCATTTTCAAGCGTTTCTTCTTTGTACGAAGCTGCCATGATAGAAAGGAACGTGCGATCCACACCAATCGAGGTTTCAATAACGTATGGAGTGTATGATTGATTAATTTCAGGATCAAAGTATTTGATATTTTTTCCTGAGAATTTTTCGTGACTGCTTAAATCGAAATCGGTGCGTGAGTGAATTCCTTCCACTTCTTTGAAACCAAAAGGCATTTCAAATTCAATATCGGTAGCTGCATTAGCATAGTGAGCCAATTTATCATGATCGTGGAAGCGATATTTCTGATCACCAAGTCCGAGTGCTTTGTGCCATTTCAAGCGGAATTCTTTCCAGTGTTCGAACCATTTCATTTCTTCACCCGGACGAACGAAAAATTGCATTTCCATTTGTTCGAATTCGCGCATGCGGAAGATAAACTGGCGGGCTACGATTTCGTTACGGAATGCTTTACCAATTTGCGCAATACCAAACGGAATTTTCATACGTCCTGTTTTTTGCACGTTCAGGAAGTTTACGAAAATACCCTGGGCAGTTTCAGGACGAAGGTAAATTTTCATAGCACCATCGGCAGTTGAGCCCATTTCGGTAGAAAACATCAGGTTAAACTGGCGAACGTCAGTCCAGTTGCGGGTTCCGCTGATCGGACAAACCACTTCGTAATCTTCAATAATAGCTTTCAATTCGGCCAGATTGCCATCATTTAACGCAACTACAAATCGGGTATGTATTTCGTTACGCTTTGCCTGATTTTCCAACACACGTTCGTTGGTAGTCCGGAAAACAGCTTCATCAAAGTTTTCTCCAAAACGCTTCGCAGCTTTTTCAACTTCTTTGTTGATTTTATCGTCGTATTTTGCCAATAAATCTTCAATCAACACGTCGGCACGATACCGTTTTTTGCTGTCTTTATTGTCAATTAACGGATCGTTGAATGCATCTACGTGACCGGAAGCTTTCCAGGTAGTGGGGTGCATAAAAATGGCGGCGTCAAGTCCAACTACGTTTTCGTTGAGCAACACCATGCTGTCCCACCAATATTTTTTGATATTGTTTTTGAGTTCAACGCCATTCTGACCATAGTCATACACGGCACCCAGTCCGTCATAAATTTCGCTCGAAGGAAATACAAAACCATATTCCTTGCAGTGCGCAATCAGTTTTTTAAAAACATCTTCTTGTGAAGCCATATTATTTAGTTACGAGTTTCAAATTATTAAGGGAAATGACAAATTTCGATTGAAATTGCCCTAAAAAAGGAGGTGCAAAGTTACTATTTTTTTTGTATTTTTGTCGATTGAATTGGAAAAATACTATTGAAACAGGCAGTTTTAGAGAATATGATTTAAATGTATTTGATTAATCAATAGCTTAATGCCAAATCCTTATTACTCCTAACTAATATCTTTCAACGATACATGAGCACAGACGAAATAATTGAAGCGGAAAACGAAGAAAACGAAGTGACGGGCGCAGCCGAAGAAATCGTTATTGAGACTGAATCTGCTGCGCATTCAAATTATAAAGTTCCAAAAATTAGCGATGAAGCGGTTAAGCATCATCTTTCGGGCATGTACCAAAACTGGTTTTTGGACTATGCGTCGTACGTAATTCTGGAACGTGCCGTACCTGATATTTACGACGGACTGAAACCTGTTCAGCGCCGCATCCTTCACTCCATGAAACGGTTGGACGATGGTCGTTACAACAAAGTGGCGAATATCGTGGGTCACACCATGCAGTTTCACCCGCACGGCGATGCGTCTATCGGCGATGCATTGGTGCAACTCGGACAAAAAGATTTGCTCATTGACTGTCAGGGAAACTGGGGAAACATACTTACCGGCGATGGTGCGGCTGCTCCACGTTATATCGAAGCACGCCTGTCAAAATTTGCGCTCGAAACGGTTTTCAACCCCAAAACAACCGAATGGAAGGCATCGTACGACGGCCGTAACAAAGAACCGATTGCATTGCCGGTAAAATTTCCATTACTGTTGGCGCAGGGGGTTGAAGGTATTGCCGTGGGGTTAAATTCTAAGATTCTTCCACATAATTTCAACGAATTGCTGGACGCCTGTGTGGCACATTTGCGTGGCGAAAGTTTTATACTATTCCCCGATTTTCAAACCGGTGGTTCCATTGATGTTAGCCGCTACAACGACGGCGAGCGTGGTGGTGCTGTAAAAATCCGTGCTAAAATCGGCAAGATTGACAACAAAACACTGGCAATAACCGAGATTCCTTTTGGAACAAATACGTCCAAACTGATCGAATCGATTATCAAGGCCAGCGACAAAGGCAAGATCAAAATCCGTAAAGTGGACGATAATACTTCGGCCACCGTGGAAATTCTGGTGCACTTGATTCCGGGTTCGTCGTCCGACAAAACCATCGATGCGCTGTATGCTTTTACCGATTGTGAGCTTAGTATTTCGCCAAACTGCTGTGTGATTCATGACGACAAGCCACGCTTTTGCGGCGTGAGTGAAATGCTGCGGATTAGTTGCGACCACACCATGGATTTGTTGAAAACGGAGCTCGAAATTCAAAAAGGCGAATTGCAGGAACAACTGTTCTTCACTTCGCTCGAAAAGATATTTATCGAAAACCGTATATACAAAGACAAAGGGTTTGAAGACAGTACTTCACAAGACGAAGTTATTGCACATATCGACAAGCGATTGGAACCTTTCAAGAAAGATTTTATCCGCGAAATAACCCGCGAAGATTTCTTGAAATTGCTTGAGATAAAAATGATGCGTATCACCAAATTCGACTCGGATAAAGCCACGGATACCTTGTTGGCAATCCAGAAAAAGATTGACGAAATCAATCACAACCTGGCTCATATGGTCGATTTTACTATTTCGTGGTACGAAGGGCTAAAAGCAAAATACGGAAAAGACCATCCACGTCTGACAGAAATACGTAACTTCGAAACCATTGTGGCTTCGAAAGTCGTAGAAGCAAACGAAAAATTGTACGTCAACTACGAGGAAGGATTTATTGGCACAGCGCTACGCAAAGACGAATTTGTGTGCAACTGTTCCGACATTGACGATATTATTATTTTCTTCAAAGACGGTAAATACAAAGTTGTAAAAGTAGCTGATAAAATCTTTGTGGGTAAGAATATCCTGCATCTGGATGTATTCAAAAAGAATGATAAACGTACCGTTTACAACGCTGTGTATCGCGACGGAAAAATAGGGCCGTATTATATCAAACGCTTTGCGGTAAACGGCATAACACGCGACAAAGATTACGACGTTACGCAAGGAACAGCTGGGTCGAAGGTGGTTTATTTCACATCGAACCCGAATGCTGAAGCTGAAGTAATACGTGTAACGTTGAAACCAAAAGCCCGTTTATTTAAGTTGGTATTCGAAAAAGACTTCAGCGATATTGCTATTAAAGGCCGCCAATCGATGGGAAATATCCTGACCAAAAACGATATTCAGAAAATAGCCCTCAAACAAAAAGGAGGCTCCACGTTGGGAGGCCGCAAGGTTTGGTTCGATCGTGACGTATTGCGCCTGAACTACGACAACCGCGGCGAGTATCTGGGCGAATTCCTCAGCGAAGATTCTATTTTAGTTGTATCGAGCAAAGGAAATTACTACACCAGCAATTTCGACCTGAACAACCACTACGAAAAGGACATTCTGGTGATCGAAAAATTCGATTCCAACAAGGCCTGGACAGTGGCGCTGTGGGATGCCGAACAGAAGTTCTATTACCTGAAACGCTTCCAGCTGGAGCCATCAGCTAAGCCGCAAAACTTCCTGGGCGATAACCATGAATCGCGCCTGATGCTGATGACCGATGTCGATTATCCACGCTTTGAAGTGGTATTTGGCGGCAACGATGCATTCCGCGAAGCCTTGGTGGTGGATGGTGAAGAATTTATCGGGGTGAAGAGCTACAAAGCCAAAGGAAAACGCCTGACAACATTCGAAGTGGAAACAATCAACGAATTGGAACCAATCCGTTTTGCTTCGCCCAAAGAGGAAACACCGAACGAAAATGAAGGTGGCGAAAGTCCCGAAGGAACGGAAGAAGGTGCTGAAGTTATCGAAGATACGGAAGCGACTAACGTGGTTGAAGAAATTCAGGCAACTCCAAAATCAGAAGAAAAAGCAGCTAACCCCAAGAAGGATAAAACAATAAAAATAGTTCCGAATGATTCGGTGTTGCCGGACGATATTATTGACCAAAGCAAGGCCTTAGATGACATTACCGGGCAGTTGACGTTGTTCTAAATTTTGAAATTCCGGTAGTCGGATAGCGCAGCCAATGCAGCCTGAGGCAGAACAAAAAAACTCCCTGTATTTTCTCAAACGCAGGGAGTTTTTTGTTATTTAACTTCGGCAGGGGCTGTTGTTTTAGCACGGCCTTTATAAATGGATAAATTGTTTGCGTATGCTTCTATCCGTTGGTTAATCTTGTTTACAAAGTCTAACTTCGCCGTTTGCAATTATCAGGGCGTTTATTTTGGTTACCAGGGTTCTGTACGCTTCGTTCACATCGATGCGAACTTTTTTTATCCGCAGATGGGTCTTTTCACCTGCTTCATAGTAACGATGCTTCTGCGTGGCAATAAAATTAGTTTTGATCAACTTCCAACTCATCTACCCATTCGCCAAATCTTGCAGCAGTCACATCAGTTGCATACGGACCTCTCAGGTCGGCTAGTAGCTTAATAACATCCCCACTCTCTTTACTATAAGCCTTTCGGGCAATATCACCGGAGCTGTCGCGCAAAATTTTCAGTCGCTTGGCAGCTTCCCTTATTTCCACATTGAAATGTTTCAATCCAC
>DATFAW010000105.1:0-3034 GCA_035254165.1 Paludibacter sp. | reverse complement strand
AGCTATCTTTAAGAATAAATTGATCAAAACTTTTTTCAGCCCCAATGGTATCTTTCATCTCTAATTGGATTCTTCCTTTTTCGTACAGAACAGAATAAGTTTTAGGACTTAATTTCAAATAAGCATCCAAATCAGTCATCGCCCCGGTGTAGTCTTTGACGTTTTCACGAGCATCCATCCTACTCATAAGTAAATACAAACTATTCGGACTAAATTCCAATGCTTTAGTGAAATCAGCTATTGCTTCATTGAAAAAACCCATTTTTCGACGAGCGAAACCACGTGCATAATAAGCCTGAGGCAAAAATGGATTTATTTCAATAGCCAGACTACAATCCTTGTCACCACCTTGATAATCGCCGAGTTGTATTTTAGCAATTGCTCTGTTCAGGTAAGGTTCAGCCAAATACGGCTTTATTTTCACCACTTGATTGAAATATTGAATTGACAATACGTAGTCCTCAAAATACAACGCGTTCTGACCAATGGCAAGAATCCGTTCTGTATTCCATTGTGCCATAGCCGAAATCTGGGACAAAAGACAAATTGTAATGAATAATATTTTTTTCAAAGGGTAAAATATTAAGTAATTAATTATTGAAAGGCATTTGCTTCACAACCTGAATTTGCATTAAATGAACTGGGAATATCAAATTGTTCAGAAGATGAATAACCTAAATCTCTATCTGCTAATACTTTTTTCATATATAATGCCCAGATTGGCAATGCCATACTCGCTCCTTGTCCCTGGGCAATATTATCAAAGTGAATCGACCGGTCTTCGCCACCAACCCAAACGCCGGATACAAGCGAAGGAGTGTAACCCATAAACCAACCATCAGAGTTATTTTGAGTTGTTCCGGTTTTACCACCCATTGGCATAGTAAGTCCATAAGCACTTCGAATTCTACCACCAGTTCCTCCATCAACTACAGCACGCATCATGTAAATCATTTTGTATGCTGTGGTTTCACTGAATATCTCATGCATTTGCGGAGTGAATCTTCCAATTACATTTCCGTTGGCATCTTCAATACGCGTTACATAAACCGGTTCTACCCGGATTCCTTTATTTGCAAACGCCGTATAAGCATCAACCATTTCGCCAACAGATATTTCGCAAGGTCCTAAGCACAACGAAACGACAGGATCTATTTGACCTCTGATTCCAAACGAACGCATAAGTTTAACCATGGCCTCAGGCGAGAACAAGCTCATTACATAAGCTGAAATCCAGTTGTCTGAGTTAGATAATCCCCATCGTAATGAGACAATATCACCAATCTTTTTATTTTTTGTTGTGGTCTTTGGCGTCCACGATATTCCGTTTCCATCCTTTAATGTAATTGGTTGCCAAATGGTTTTATCACATGGTGACAAACCTTCTTCCATGGCTAATGTATATAAGAACGGCTTTACCGTAGAACCAACCTGACGGCGGCCAACATTTACCATGTCATATTGAAATTGTGAGAAATCGGGTCCGCCAATATATGCCTTAACTTCTCCTGTATGCGGATTCATTGACATCATTCCACAGCGTAAGAAATACTTATGATAACGAATTGAATCCATTGGAGTCATAGTTGTATCAATATCTCCTTTGTAAGAATATATTTGCATCTCAATCGGCCGTTTAAATGATGCTTCAATCTCACCTTCTGAGTCTCCGTTAGCCTTCATTCTCAGATAACGGTCAGACTGTTTCATTGAACGCAACATAGTCGCATCAATATCTTCCTGTTTCATATTACGGGCAAATGGTGCATAGCTTCGGCCTTTCTTTTCTTTGAAGAATGTTTTCTGAAGTGATTGCATGTGCTCATCGACCGCATCTTCAGCATATTGTTGCATCCGGGAATCTATAGTGGTATAAATTTTTAAACCATCAGTATAGATATTATAAGGCGATCCATCAGCTTTTTTGTTCTTGTTGCAAAAACCGTACAATGGATTTGTATCCCAGGCTTTTTTATCTTCTTCATATTTTCCTTCTTGCCAGCTAGCATAATCACCTCGTTTCGGTTCCTTAGCAGTAAGCATTATACGTAAATACTCTCTGAAATAAGCAGCAGGACCTAATTTATGATCAACTTTTTGATATTTAAGAGTTAGGGGAAGTGCTTTTAAAGAATCAAATTGTTCACGGGTAATGTAATCTGCCTTGCGCATTTGATTAAGTACCACATTTCTACGCTCTAATGTTCGCTGATTGTAGCGAACCGGATTAAAATAAGAAGGATTCTTACACATTCCAACCAGCGTAGCTGCTTCTTCTACTTTCAGGTTAGCAGGCGATTTGCTGAAATATATTTGAGCAGCCGATTTAATTCCAACAGCGTTATTCAAAAAATCAAACTGATTGAGATACATTGCCACAATTTCCTCTTTTGTATACAATTTCTCCAACTTAACAGAAATCACCCATTCTATAGGTTTCTGCAAAGCACGTTCTATAACATTACCTGCCTGAGGTGAATAAAGTTGTTTTGCTAATTGTTGGGTAATTGTACTTCCACCTCCTGAATTTTTCCGTTGAAATATACCTGTAAGAACAATTGCACGGGCCACAGCTCGTCCATCTACCCCGGAATGATCATAAAATCGCACATCTTCGGTAGCTACCAAAGCATTTACAACATTTTTTGAAATATCGTTATAATGAACACCTACACGGTTTTGTTTGCTATAAAAATATCTGCCTAATAATTGTAAATCAGATGAATAAATTTCGGTTGCATACTTATTTCTAGGGTTTTGCAATTCATCAATTGGAGGTAAATAGCCAATCCAACCGACATTAATGAATGTGAACATTAAGACTAGGCAAAGAATACCAAATACGAATAATCCCCAAAACGCACGTTTGAATTTTACACGGAAAGCGCTTTTCTGATTCATTTTCTCCATAATAAATTTGAAATATTAAAGTCACAAAAGTACAGTTTTTTTTGCAATTTACACCCTCATAAGTTGGATTAAAATTTGGTTGGAAATCATTATTCCTTCGGGGTTTAAACAAAGTTTTCCATCT
>DATFAW010000104.1:0-7628 GCA_035254165.1 Paludibacter sp. | reverse complement strand
GTTTGTTTTCACAAAGATAATCATTTTTCTATTCCAATACTTCCAACTTGGCAAATTTCAGCAGCAATGATTTTACGCCTTTTTCGCCAAAGTCGATATCGGCTTTTTCATTGCCATTTACCAGGCTTGTTTCCAATACTTTTCCAATGCCAAAAACACCATGTTTTACAAATGCGCCGGTTGGAATTGATGCGTTTTCGGTTGTAATCTTACTGCCTGCCGGGCTACTAACTTTTACCAATCGTTTCGGGCTTTGTGGTAGAATGGTTTCTTTGAAAACAGGTTTTGAGAATGAGCTTTGGAAGCGGTTTCGTTCTGTTTCCAGGTCGGTATCCCAGTCACCAATGCGGGCTTGTTTGGGTTTAGCTTCCACGGGCATGTCCAGAAATTGCTGGTCGATGTCTTTGATAAACCGGCTTGGATTCGAGAAGTTTGTTTTTCCGTTTTTGAAGCGTGATTTGGCGTAACTGATAAAGCAAAGTTCTTCTGCACGCGTCAGTGCCACGTAAAATAGCCGTCGTTCTTCTTCCAGTTCACGCTCGCTTTGTGTACAAAAAGGAGACGGGAAAAGCTCTTCTTCCATTCCCACAATGAAGACTGCTTTAAATTCTAATCCTTTTGCGGCGTGAACCGTCATTAAGGTAACTTTATCTTTGTCTGTTTCTTTGTCTGTATCCTGATCGGTGAGCAGCGAAACTTCCGATAAAAAGTCGGGTAGGAGGGCAGTTGGTTCGCCATCGGCCTGCCTGGTTTCGCAAAACTCATGGATCGCCTTGAGCAACTCCTGTACGTTTTCCTGACGACTCATGCTCTCCGGTGAATGGTCGGTGTAAGTGTCAGCAATAACTCCCGAAACCTTGATAATACTATTGGCCAGATCGTAAGCATTTTGCGTTGGCATTTGTTCGGCAAATACGTTGATCATGCTGCGGAATTGTGCCAGTTTATTGGCAGTTCCTGCGTTTACAGGCAGGTTGTATTTGAGCATATCGGTCAATACTTCCCAAGCACTGACAGCATGCAGTTGCGAGCATTCAATCAGTTTATTCACGGTGGTATCGCCAATTCCCCGTGCCGGATAATTGATAATACGTTTTAGCGCTTCTTCGTCGTTCGGGTTACAAACCAGCCGGCAATAAGCAATCACGTCTTTGATTTCTTTCCGTTGGTAAAACGATAAGCCGCCATAAATCCGGTAAGGAATACTTTGCTTGCGCAGGGCTTCTTCCATAACGCGTGATTGCGAGTTGGTGCGGTACAGAATTGCAATATCCTGAAAGTGGTAATTGTTTTTAAACCGCAAGTCGGAGATGTTGTCGGCCACAATAAAACCTTCTTCGTAGTCGGTAAAAACGCTCAGAACTTTAATTGGCTTCCCGGTTTCTTTTTCGGAGAAAACTGTTTTACGAATCTGTTGCGCATTCTTGTCAATAAGGCTGTTGGCGGCGTTCACAATGGTTTTAGTGGAACGGTAGTTTTGTTCCAGTTTAAATATTTGAGCCTTGTGATAGGTGTTTTTAAACTGAAGGATATTGTCGATGTTGGCACCGCGGAAAGAGTAAATGCTTTGTGCATCGTCGCCTACCACGCAAATTTTCTCGTGTTGCTCAGCCAGTTTTTTTACAATCAGGTATTGTGCAAAGTTGGTATCCTGGTACTCGTCCACTAAAATATACCCGAACAACCGCTGGTACTTCTGCAACGTGTCAGGGTGATTGCGGAAAAGCACATTAGTTTGCAGCAGCAAGTCGTCAAAATCCATGGCATCGGCTTGCTTGCATCTGTTGCAATAGATTTTGTAAATATCTTTCATCAACGGAACATGCGAAGCAATGTCGGCTTTTAGCAGATCGGTGTTGGCTGAGTAGGCGTCGGGAGTTATCAGGTTATTCTTAGCATACGAAATGCGCGACTGTACAAATCCATGTTTATAGATTTTTTCGTCCAGCTTCAGTTCTTTTACAATGCTTTTGATCAGGCTTTTTGAATCGGATGAATCGTAAATGGTAAAGTGCTTTGAATATCCGATAAGTTCCGCTTCGGAGCGGAGTATGCGTGAAAAAACGGAGTGAAACGTTCCCATCCACAGGTAGCGTGCCGTTTTTTCTCCTACCATGTTGGCAACTCGTTCTTTCATTTCGCGGGCGGCTTTGTTGGTAAAAGTGAGCGCCAGAATGGACGACGGTGCCATGCCTGTTTTCAGCAGGTAAGCTATTTTATAGGTTAATACACGCGTTTTACCCGATCCTGCACCGGCTATAACCAGTGATGCTCCGTCGGTGTATTCCACCGCACGGCGTTGACTATCGTTGAGTTCGTTTAAAAATTCCATAAGTTTTGTTCTGCAAACCTCAAAGCATGCCAAGTACCTTTGAGAGTTTCTTTATTGTATAAAAAAAACTGTTGGGAGCTTAGCACTCTAAAAGTTTTTTTCATCCGCAAAGTTAGCGAATTGATTTGTTAGAAACGAAAATAGTTTTCAACAACTTGAAGTTTGGTAAAAAGGACTAACTTTGCAGCCACAAAAATTGAACTGTTTACTCGTTGAACTGTTTAATTCAAACTTGTAACTCGTAATAAAATATAATATGCAAAAATTCAGTAAGTGGGTCTTAAAAACAACAGGTTGGAAGGCAGTTATAACTGTAGAAGAACCGCGCAAAAGTGTGATTTGTGTAGCGCCACATACTAGTAATTGGGATTTTATTATGGGTAAATTGTATTATTGGTCGTTGGGTCGCAATGCCTCTTTTTTGATGAAGAAATCCTGGTTTTTCTTTCCGTTGGGCAGCCTCCTCCGGGGTATGGGTGGTGTGGCGGTAAACCGCTCAAAAAGTACTTCGGTAACAGAACAAATGGCCGCAGAATTTATGCAGCGCGAATCGTTTCATTTAGCTGTTACGCCCGAAGGCACTCGTAGTCTTGTGACGAAATGGAAAATGGGATTTTATCATATTGCCATGAAAGCCGGTGTTCCTATCGAATTGGCATACTTTGATTATGCAAAAAAAGAATTGGGCATAACTGCCGTGTTTTATCCTACCGGAGATGAAACGGCCGACCTGAAAAAAATCCAGGCATATTATAAAAATGTGACTGCAAAGAATCCAAAGAATTTTTATATCCCGGGAGAACAGTGAGCAGGTATCAGTGAACAGTTATCAGCGAACAGTAAACAATTGCCTGGTGAAATATAAAAATATAACGAAGTAATATCGCGAAGCTAATATCGCCGCAGGCAAATAACACGAAGTAAATAACACGAAGTAAATATCGCCGCAGGCAAATAACAATTTTCAATATGCGCATTTCCCTCATTCAAGATACTATAACGTGGGCTGATAAGGCTGCTAATCTGCAAAAAACGGGTGAGCAATTGGCTTCACTGGCCGGACAGACCGATTTGGTGGTGTTGTCCGAAATGTTTACGACCGGATTTTGTACCGACGAGCTGCATTTGGCTGAAACAATGGATGGTGACACAGTGAAAACACTTCGTGCATGGGCAGTGAAGTACCAATTGGCTATTGCCGGAAGTTTCATTGCCACTGAAGCCGGAAAGAATTATAACCGTGCTTTTCTTGTTTTCCCTTCGGGAGAAATAGAAACTGCCGACAAACGCCATTTATTCTCGATGGGTGGCGAGCACAATCATTTTTCGGGAGGTGATAAACGTCTGATCGTAAATTACTGCGGATTTAATATCTGTCTGTTGGTGTGCTACGATGTCCGTTTCCCGGTGTGGACACGCAATGTAAATAACGAATATGATTTACTGATTTATGTGGCTAACTTCCCCGAACGCCGCATTGCCGACTGGGATATTTTGTTGCATGCGCGTGCTGTCGAAAACCAGGCGTATGTGTGTGGTGTGAATCGGGTAGGAGTGGACGGACTGGGAATTGCTTACAACGGGCATTCTACGTTGCTCGACTGCAAGGCCAACTCGTTACTGACTTTCCCCGAAAACGAAACGTCTATCCAAACAACAGAAATTGACCTGGAATCTCTACAACGTTACCGACAGAAATTTGCTGTGTGGCGGGATGCTGATGCGTTTGGAATCAAATAAAAAGACGGCTGAAACCTGAACTAATTAAGGATTCAGCCGTCTTTTTTCGGGATTGCAAGCGATTACTCTTTCCGTCCCGGACGGAAAGTCCCCGATAGTTGGTTTGGAGATTCCGTCCGGGACGGAAGTCTACCGGCAGTTGATTTATTGATTCCGCCCCGGTGGAAGAAGTTTTATGTTTGGAGAGCAATTTGCAATTAGGAATTAATCCTGGATCACAATCATTTTCTGCCCTATGGCGACATTCGATTGGTAAATACGGCAAATGTACACGCCTTGTGATAAGTGGGAGTTGCGGTTCCATGTCAAAGAATAATTCCCGGCCGGTTGGGTGGCATGAATCACTGTTTCTACCTTTTGCCCTGCCAGATTATAAATGCTGATATCAACGATTTCAAAACCCGAAAGCGCGTAACTTATCGTGGCCGAATGCGAAACCGGATTTGGAAAGATGTTGAATGTTGGAGCAGTAAGACTGATTTCTTTTACGTCGGTGACTGTTGACGTTTCATAAACCCTGGCTGTATCCATATTGGATAGTTGAATATTATCAAACCAAAATGATTTACCGACCAGACTTCCTTGTTCTGCTACAATATCGAATCGGTCAACTGCTTTCCAGTCGAATAAACCGGTTGCATTGTACCAAGAACCATCCCACGACCCACCTTCTACAAAACTGGTAAGCGGAATATACACTTTATGCCATTTGCCATCCCATTTTGCTGTGTTCTCGTCCATGGTGAAATTCATTCGCCATGGATGATCTGTTGCGCCGGTTTTCGTATCGGTAAACCGGAGATCGAATTTAGTACCGGGAGTATCGCCCCGAACAAGAAAGCTTAGTGCATAATTATTGGTTTTCAGTGTTGATAAATCTTTATCGGGAGAGAAATTAAAACCCACCGTGCCATATTGATTGCAGTTGCCCCATGCAATGCAGTATTTGTCATTGTTTGGTTTGTACGCTGAATAAAAATTAACGGTACCATTTGCGGCACTACTCGATTCCGTTATTTTTTCGCCAATATAATCGGAGTAAATTTTGAATCCAGTTAAATCGGGTGTCAGTGTATAAGTTTGTTGCTGCGGTACGGTCAGTCCCAGCGCACTGACCAGCGAAGTGTTTACATCGTAGTTGAATTGCTCGTTCGAGCCTTTCTTGAACAATCCGAAACCGCCCTGATAATCCCAGGTTGTCCAGGCGATGCCTTTGGATTCGAGATAACTTCTAACCTGCCCATACCAATAACTTCGGTCATTATCGGGGCTGTTGGGGATGTAAACGCCAAATTCTCCGCAATATACGTTTACATTTCGTGCCGTTTTAAATGTTACGGCCATATCAATAAGCGATTTTATTTTAGCAACCGTACCGTCATTGGAGTAATTGTTCATTGAACTGGCAACCCAGCTTCCGGCAAGATTGGTAGGAACGGATGGCATGGTGGCGGCATTGTACGGGAAAGGTACGTTGGCCAGTGAACTCATGGACGGAGTAGACCAGGTGGCGCCTTGATGGGTAAAAATAAAGGGATCGTAAAAATGAAACGTGTAGATAAGTTTGGTGTCGGTGTAGTTTGGCAGCGAGCTTAACTCGCTATAGGTGTTGAAATTGGCTGCACCTACAACGATGGTATGTTTGGTGTCGACTGTTCGGATGGCATTTATGGCTGCTTGTTGAATACTGCCCCAAGCAGCTGTGGTTAATGATCCGTTAGGTTCGTTCATTATTTCGTACAGAATGTAGGTGGAACGGTCTTTATAATGCGTTGCCACTTGAGTCCAGACATTAGTCAGTACAGCTTGCAAATTAGGGTTTTTGCTTGCCAGATCGTCGCTAGTGTGATTGTCGATGATCAAATACATTTGCAACTCTTCGGCCCACGTTGCTGCCTGATCCAGAAAATCGTAAAACAACGGATCGACGGTGTAATTGGGACTGCCTGAAGTCATATAAAACATATTTATTGGCAACCGGATAACATCGCACCCCAGGCTTTTAATATTCTGGAAGTCCTGTTTTGTGTATTTCGAAAATTGAATTTGATTGGTGCTTGCTGTTTGAAACCAACCGGTGAGATTCACACCACGGCTAAATGGAGTTTGTGCTGCGGCAAACTCCATTTTACCAACGAATAAAAAAAGAAGAATGATCGAGGTAATTTTTTTCATGAATGTATATTGACTTTAAGTTTGACAAATGTATGAAAAATGAGTCGATATGTAAATTGAAAAAGAATGAACTGATTCAGGGGTGAATGATTATTCGTCCTTGAATCGGTGGGTTAATACGAACTCGATAAGTTTATTCTATCAATATCATTGCAATGCGGTTCATTTCGCCCGGATTGCCGGACATCACGTTGAGATCGTAACCGGCATTGCGGGCGGTTTGATACACATCCACCGCAAAGCTTTCGGGACTTGGCCGCGAACGGCTTTTGTCTTTGCAGTCGTGGCGGTTGCCTACGCAGGTTTTGCACAACGTGCAGCAGGTCTGATTGAGCAAAAATACTTTCGGTTGTCCACTCACAAAGATTTTCTTCTCGGTTTCCAGTAGTTTTTCGGTCATCGCTTTCGACCAATCAGTAGGGTAAGCATTTTTGTCGGCAAAAGTGCTGAGCCGGATGATTATTCCGCTTTGGTATTCGCCAAAAAAGCGTTCGCATTCCGTCACCGAAGGCGTGTGTGGCGGACAAGTGCCGGTGCCGTAATCACTGCATCCGAACATGCACTTCACCCGTACCCATTGTGCCACCACAATATCGCGGGGTGTTATCCAACGGTAATCTGCCAATCCCTGGTCGGCAAGTATTGTCTCTATTTTTTCTTTTGAAATCATATGCATATGATTTAGTGTTAATGTTTAAAATGAAATAACCGCGAATTTACAGATACAAACTATTCAATAGCATATTGATCAGTTTGATGATATGTTTTTTTATCTATTGTTATAAACTCGCCTTTTTTTGTGAGAACTGCTCTAACATATTTAAGAGTTAATGGTGTAGTAGAGGATTCCATTAGATATAGTAGATAATCATTTTTACGTTCTCTATAGGCTCCACCTATGATGGTATAACTATCGTAAGAATATCCGTTTATTTTTGACAAAAGGATAACTTCTTGTAAATTGTCAACTTTTCCGATAAATGTTTTTAGCGTGCTTTCAGAGTTAATTAAACAAGTTCTTATCGAATCTTTCATCGCAACAATATAATAATTACAAATATTAGGCGCACATTCAATGAAGAAACCATGTTTGGAAGAAAATTTATGAGTCTATGAAAGAGTACTTTAAACTGTCTCCATTATAAACAATTAGATGTCTAGGCCTTTTTTCTCCCGAACGAATTAATTCTCCACCATTATAAACACATTCCCAATATTTGTAATTTATATCAGGTATTATTTTGTCTATTAATCGGGCTTTATAAAAATAATCGTCATTATTCGGAATCCGGTTGAATTTAGTTGTATCAAAATCAGCAGAACTATACTGTATTGTATCTCCTTTTAAAGTAATCAATTTGAATTGTTTGTTTTCAGTACA
>DATFAW010000103.1:0-2824 GCA_035254165.1 Paludibacter sp. | reverse complement strand
TATGCCGGACTGCCACCGGTTTGAATGCCCGGAGTAGTTATTTTATAATAAAAGCTGCCACCACCTTGCTCAACTGGAACATTGTACAAAACATACCCCACGCTATCCTTCATATTGACAAAATAGGCATCATTGTCAGCTTTCCACTTTGTATAATCAACCGTATTATTACTATCATCAAGAGAATTACAAGCGCTGATCAAAACCAAGAACAAGGAAGCTGCGAGAATAATTAATTTATTCCTTTTCATATTTTATAATTGTGTATTTACTTTTCAATACTCTTTGTATACGTGATTCGTTTGCGGCCGTAAAAATAGGCATAATTTTAAACCAGCAAATACAATCCAATTAAATTTAGCTCAAAGTTACCAGTATTAATCGAGGTGTCTTATCAATTACACCCCAACAAAAAGTCACAACCAATTGCATAAACCAAGTTACAACAGGTATCCATTCTATTATTTCGAAAATAATTATTAATCATGTTGGAGTTCGAATTTATTATATGAAGTCGTCTTGACTTTTTATAATATCGCTCCTACGGAGCTTTTGTTTCATTGAAACAAATATTCTACCATAATATCGCTTCTCCGAAGCTCTGAAAATGCTCCATTTAGGAGCAATATTATGGTAGTATGGATTATATAATCTTTTTTAAGCTCCGTAGGAGCGACATTATACTATCATTAAAAAGTCAAAACGAACTCTATGATTAAAATAGAATATTCCTCCAATTTATCAGGATTAGACGATAAATGAAATTGCGGTAAGAAGTGATGAGGGTTTTACGACCTTCGACGCAGTAATTATTGAGAACCGTACAAGTATAAATCAACCCTTAAGTTTAGGACAAATACAATCAGGGCAACAGATTAGCTTATCCATCGTTTGAGCTATTCGTTCTACTCTTGCATTGTCTTTTTTGACTGAATAAATCCAATCCACCAATTCTTTTTGTTCCGCTCCCGACAATTTCTGAAAGTTCTCATAAGCAGTAGGATCATCTTTCAGGCATAGCAGAAAATCATCGGGTACCACCGTGGGCAATTCCTCCGAATAAAGAATTATATGCACCCAATCTCCTTCATTTTTGCCAATCTTTTTGCGGATCTCAGCTTTCACCGGCATAAACAAAGTTCCATTACCCATGGGCATCAAATGGTAATTAGCTATCTCATATCCATCAATGCTTCCACGCACCTTCACCAAACCAAACCAAGCATGCTTATTTTGAACAATTTCAGGTATAGCCGCATACGTCCAACCACCTTTACCTGCATGCTTCCGAAGCAGGTAGTCTTGATCCACTAAAGGCTTTTCGGGTGAGTTTAAATCCATACTTCCAAACACTTAATGATTAGCAATTAATAGTCAATGGCAACAGCCTGTAATTTATAATTCACCATTTACAATTTACAAATAAATTCCACCACCTCTTTCGTTTCGTCCGTCACCCGAAACCGGTTATCCATCCGCCGGCCCACTATCCACACAATCTCATCGCCCGAAACAAGCAGCCAGCTTTGCTCTTTTTCAATCAAACTCAGCTTATTGTCAATAAAAAAGTCGCTAACCTTCTTTCTTTGTTTCATACCGAACGGAGAGAAAGTATCACCTTCCCGCCAGCGACGCAGTTGAAGCGGAAATGTCAGTTTGGCAGCATCCACATGTATGCAATCCGGACTTTTCGAAACCTGAAAACCGTTGGTGACAGTTCGCGTGGTTATTTGCAGGCCGAAAGGTTGGGTTATTTCTGCATCAGGCAGCGTGATATAATATTCATCAACCAAACTTTCATCTTTAATGCTAATAATAAGAAATTTACGATCTTTCAATAACCGGTGCGTATCCGAATAAAAAATTTTACCCGATTCAGCATCAAGATTCACCGTAATCTGTTCTATCAAAGCCGGACTAAAACCAAACGGGTACAGCAATTCATACATCACTGTCGGAATATGCGCCTGCTCTTTGATTTTCCCGATATTCATCTTTATCAAACCATCTGCCTTTTCAACAACCTGCTCTTCAATTTTTTCAATAGCCTGCTGATAAATGGCCACACTCCCCTCAAATCGCTCTCTCGAATCATACAAAGTCTGGCGTACTGAAGGATTAATTTGTTCCAGCAAAGGCAACACCTCATTTCGGAACTTATTCCGCTGATAATCTATTGTGGCGTTGGTAGAATCCTCAACATGTTCCAGGTCGTGCATAATCAGGTAAGTTTCCAACTCCAACCGCGTGCAGCAGAGTAGGGGACGCACCACTTTATTATTGCGTGGCTGTATGCCTGTCAAACCTCGCAGCCCGGTACCACGCACCAGATTCATAAGCATGGTTTCTATACTGTCATCAGCATGATGTGCCACAGCAATAGCCTGTGCATCCAGCGTTTGAAGCAATTCATAGAACCAGTTATAACGTAAATCACGGGCAGCCATTTCTATCGATATTCCGTGCTCATCAGCATACTTAGTTGTATCAAAATCAACCTTATAGTATGGTAACATCATATACTTTGCCAAATAGCGAACAAACTCCTCATCGCGATCCGATTCTTCCATTCTCAAATGAAAGTTGCAATGCGCTATCACACAATCGTAACCCAACGAAACGAGAATGTGCAACAGAGCCATTGAATCCGTTCCACCGCTCACACCAACAATAACCCTGGCTTTGCGAGTCAGCAATTGTTGATTTTCAATATATGTTTGGACTTTTTGTTGCATACTATGTTCGTTTTGGCGTATCTTTGTACTTGAAAATGATATGGACAAAGATATTCATTTTTTTGTAGAAATAGGCTGTTGCAGCTTGA
>DATFAW010000102.1:0-2998 GCA_035254165.1 Paludibacter sp. | reverse complement strand
ATTAAAAAAACTCCGAACTTCCAATTGAAGTTGAAAATCCTATTCCAGAAAGACCTTAATTCAGTTTCCATAACATGGTAAATCATTTCAACGATTGATAAATTACCTCCTGTATCTTAGGCCGGATCTTCATTCTGCCTAGTTTATTTATCCCATCGTCGGGATAAGTGCGATTGCTTAGGAATACATATACCAGATTATTGACCGGATCGACCCAACAACATGTTCCCGTATAACCGGTATGGCCATAAACTGCCTGCGGTGCAGCAATACAACATAGATTGATTTTGGGATTTTCAGGCGTAGGTTTGTCATAACCCAGCCCACGTCTTCCACTTGCCGAAGTGGTGGTAGTAAAAATCCTGCAAGTTTCTTCGCTGAGATATCGTTTCCCATCCATTTCACCCTTATTGAGTATCATCTGATACACGGTTGCAACATCCCTGGCCGTGGCAAATAAACCGGCATTACCCGACACTCCTCCCAAAAAGGCAGCATCCGGATCGTGCACAAAACCTTGTATCACACCGTTTCGCAAATAATCCTTCTTCAATGTAGGTGCAATTTCGTCCTTTTTATGTGTCCTCAAAGGCAGATAAGCCATACTGCTTAATTTTAGCGGGGCGTAAAATTCCTTTTCCAGAAACACATCCATGGGCATACCGTTAATGGCTTCCACAATTTCTTTCAACAAAATGAAGTTCACACAACTGTAGACGTAAGTCTTGCTTCTCAAGGGTGTGTCGGCTATCATTTGCATGGCTGCTTTATGGAAGCGATTGTGTAAATAGAAGCTGTCCGATACCTGCAATGTGAATTCATCGGAAGGAATTTTGGATGCCCAGCCTTCTTTGTATTGAAACACGGGACCAACAACCGTGTTTTTATATTTAGTCGAATATAAGAAGGATGGCGTCTTTTTTTTCTCTATTGCCAACCGGTGGAATGGGAGTGAGGCCGGCAAGCCCGATTCGTGAAACAGCAGTTCCGTTATCGTTATGTTTTCCTTATTGGTGCCCCGTAGGAAAGTTAGATACGCAGATGCCTTATCGTCCAGTTTGAGTTTGCCGTTGTCATAAAGCTTCATGATAGCGAGCAATGTTCCGGTGGTTTTCGATAGGGAAGCCAGGTCATACATAGTGGTTGGTTTCACCTTTTGCCCTGCCTCGTAGGTGTAGTTTCCAAAACACTTATCATAAGCCGTTTTACCGTCTTTCAAAACCAATACCTGGCATCCGGGGAAAGCCCTGGATTTAATGCCGTCCTTTACAATCGAATCAATGCGAGCCAGAATCGAGTTATTCATCCCAACATCTCCGGGCGAATGAAGAGTCGGACTAGTCAGTTTTTTAGTGTCTTTCTTTGTGGCAGATAAAACAGCTTTCGCAGTAGTACGGGCAGAAAATTTAATTCCTGCCTGATTCATTATCGCTATGGAAAATAAAAAAACGAGTATGGTTGTAATTTGTCTTTTCATGATTTCTGTTATACTTGTTTTTGAACCATAAAATATCTATATCTGTATTTCATGTAGTGTAATCGTGGTTTCGTGTTAGGTCGTACCGGTCGTATGAAGTTCTATGTGTTTGGCGATCGTATCTATTCCTTTTCTATCCATTTAAGCCAGTCATTAGCAACTTTGTCCCAGTTGGATATCTCGTAATTTGGTTTGTTTTCTTTTGTGAATGGATAGTAATTATGTTCAGTTCCAATGTAGGGGTTGAATTGAAAGTTAGTTTTTCCTTTTCGTATAAAATCAACTCTCATAAAGTCAACAAAGGGTGCACACCAGTCTTTTGTTCCGTAACAAATAAGTACTGGGATTTTTAGTTTTTCTAAATACTCAATTGGTGGATATGAGAATCCATATGTTGCTTTATAAGTGTCGCCATGTGTTGCATCCATACTCGTATTGTCTTTAACGATATTTTGCCAATACTCAATCGTCTCTTCCCCTGTTTTTAAACTGTCTGTTTCGTTAGCTCTATTTTGTTGTACAATTGACATAATTCGACCCATTGGGTTGCCACTTGAATAAATCAAATGCGTTGCCAGGTGTGAGCGACTTGCCATTTTTGCTGCAACTGTACTTCCTTCTGAATGTCCCGCTAAGACAAGTTGTTTGCTCGAAACCCATTTTTGCTTTTGTAGATACTTTATGATTTCAATGTTTCTGTCAACGTAATAGTCCAAAAGGTTTCTATCTGAATATTCTTTGGAATAGTTTCCTGCACTGTCAACATAGTTGAAATTTGAGTTAAGCGTTTTTATGTCTCTGATTAATGGTATATTTGGTTTGCCAACTATCACTAAATGATACTTAATGACAAAACTATCAGGAATAAATGGAAAAACACGATAAATACCTTTTTCATCATACATTATTAAAGGCCTGGGTAAACTTCCCTGACAAAAAAAGAGCAATGGTTTTTTCTTGTTTTCGTCTCCTTTTTTAGATTTTATCAAAATGTCAACTTTGTCTGATTTGTAGTCAAATTGCAAATGAGTAAACCCGTAGTCTTTTGCTGTTTTCGTTTGACCGAAAGTAGAGAACGTTAAAGCTAAAATTAAAATTGTCGTAAGTACTTGTTTCATTGTCTGTTTTTCTTTTATTTCTTCGATTATTAGTCCCCGAAAGTTACATTAGTTGTCTAAATTTTGTGAGACGTTTCCCGCACGTTTCTGAAGCTTTCCAATTTTTGTTTTAAAATTCAATTCCAAAGTCTTGCTTTCCTCGCGAAGCGTTTCTTACATTTTTGCTGTCGACTGCAATATGTTGGTTTTACCAATAAACTCGTTTGTAATTGTGTCGAATAGAAAAATATGGAATTTCAGAGCAAGTATACATACCCGAATATATAATGACATCATTCTTATTTTTAATTAAACTCCCCCAAAGATAAATACTTTGTTTTGGTTACCCTAACAATTCTACGGAATATTCAATTTGGCTATCTAAGCTCATTTTAATACCTTCGCTTTCTTACAGGTAGGGGAT
>DATFAW010000101.1:0-5025 GCA_035254165.1 Paludibacter sp. | reverse complement strand
GAAAGCAAATCCATCAAACAGGCTACTGAAATTTTTGCAAACTATAATGTCAAAGAACTCTTAAAAATAATCTTTAGAACTTAACAGCCCTGCCCCTAAAGGGGAACGGAAAAATGTTTTGAGGGTAAAAATTTTAGTCTAACAATATTAAAAACGAAAGTAACCTTAGCCCCCTTTAGGGGTTGGGGGTCTAAACCATGATACTTATTACCAATCCTCAGCAGATTCCTAACGAAACGGAAATAATAAACGCTTTATTTGAAGAAGGGTTGGAAGTGCTTCATCTCCGGAAACCCGGTTTTGATCAGGTGCAGATGCGTGAATTCATTTCAAAAATTGACCAACGGTTTCATGCGCGGATCATGATACACAGCCATTATGAATTGCTGGATTCATATAATCTGAAAGGATTGCACTTTACCGAAAAGACGAAACACCTGCTACCGGACTATGACAATGTTCAATGCACAAAGAGCATGGCTGTGCATGAGTTGGCTGAGCTGAAATCTGTACGCCCGACAGTCGGTTATATTTTACTGAGTCCACTGTTTCCTTCTGTTTCGAAAGAAGGTTATTCAAAACAATGGGATATTGAAGAGTTGAGACAGGAACTTGCAAAACCTCACGTTTTCAGCACAGTGGCACTCGGAGGTATCACATTGAAGAATGTAAAGACCGTGAAAGAACTGGGGTTTCAGGATTTTGCCCTGTTGGGCAGCATCTGGGAACCGGTAAAAGCAGGCTGTTCTAAGGAGCAAGCAATTGATATTTTAAAGAGATTCAACCATGAATAATGACAGACCCTATTGTTTAAGCATAGGCGGATACGATCCAACGGCCGGTGCCGGTGTTTTGGCTGATATAAAAACAGTTGAAATGCTTGAAGCGTATGGCATGGGTATTATCACGTCCAATACCCTTCAAACCGACAGCCTTTTTATCGATGTTGATTGGGTCAGCACTGAAACGATCAAAAAGCAACTCGAAACCCTGATGAAAACCTACGGCTTCAAAGCATTAAAAATAGGATTAATTCAGGATTTCGATATGCTGCATCAGATTATTACCGCTGCAAAATACCTGAATCCACAGCTGAAAATTGTGTGGGATCCTATCCTGAAAAGTTCTTCGGGGTTTAATTTCCATACCAAAGATGCTCTGGAACTCAATTTTTTGGAAGAAAACTGTACGCTGATAACTCCCAACTGGAACGAGTTTGAAACGTTGTGGGGTGCTGATCCGGAAATTCTTATCGAACGCCAGCCCAACAGTTCCATTTTATTAAAGGGAGGGCACCGGAAAGATAAGGCCGGATGTGACCTGCTTTATACCAACGGGCAGTTTTCGGAAATAGCAGGAAAACCTTTTGGGGGGAAATCAAAACACGGAACCGGTTGCGTGCTTTCGGCTGCTATAACGGCTTATCTATCTAAAGGACATTCGCTGGCAAATAGTTGTACGAAAGCCAAAGCGTATGTTGAACAATTCATTTTAAGTAATGATACAAATTTAGGTTATCATCATGACAACAAATAAAGAAATAGCAAAACTGCATTTTATTACGCTCGATCATCCTGACATTTCGCATGCCGACCAGGCCATACGTGCTTACAAAGCCGGATGCAAATGGGTGCAGCTACGAATGAAAGACAGTTCGGAGGAAGAAATTGAACAGGAAATAATAAAAATACTTCCTGTGGCCAATGCTCACCAGGCCATATTATTGATAAATGACAATGCCGAACTAACATTGAAAACGGGAGCGCATGGAGTGCATCTGGGGAAGAATGACATGTGCCCGGCCGAAGCCCGAAAACTACTTGGCCCGGATTTCATTATAGGGGGCACTGCCAATACACTGGAAGATATACTATCGTTGATTGAAAGAGGTGTAGACTATGTCGGTTTAGGACCGTTTCGCTTTACAACCACCAAGAAAAAGCTCAGTCCGACGCTTGGACGAGCCGGGTACGACCAGATTCTTAGCAAATTAAAATCCAACCAATTAAACATTCCGGTCATTGCCATCGGGGGTATTCTCGAAAACGATATTGAGAGCCTGAAGCAAACCGGAATACACGGCATTGCTGTAGGCGGGGCTATTGTAGCCGGCAATGCCATTGAAACAAACATACAAAATTATCAACAATTAATACATTCTTGAAAAATGAAACCTTTAATTATTGCAGGTAAAGAGTTTAATTCACGCTTATTTACCGGTACAGGTAAATTCAGTTCCAATAAAATTATGGGAGAAGCGATACTGGCTTCACGTTCCGAATTGGTTACCGTTGCGCTGAAGCGTGTAAATATAGGAGACGATACGGATGATATGCTCAGGCATCTGCAACATCCCAGAGTTCATTTGCTGCCTAATACTTCGGGGGTTCGCAATGCAAAAGAGGCCATTTTTGCTGCACAACTTGCCCGCGAAGCATTAGGAACCAATTGGGTAAAACTGGAGATTCATCCCGATCCCAAATATTTACTGGCAGATGGCGAAGAAACCCTTGCCGCCACCCGGGCACTTGCAAAAGAAGGTTTTATTGTACTACCATACATTCAGGCCGATCCGGTGCTTTGCAAAAAACTGGAAGATGCAGGCGCTGCAGCCGTCATGCCATTGGGGTCGCCCATCGGTTCCAACCAGGGATTGCAAACCCGCGAGTTCCTGCGTATCATCATCGAACAAAGTAATGTGCCGGTAGTAGTGGATGCCGGTTTAGGAGCACCTTCGCATGCTGCCGAAGCTATGGAAATGGGGGCTGATGCGGTTCTGATCAACACCGCCATAGCCATTGCCAATGATCCGGTTCGAATGGCAGTGGCATTCAAAATGGCCGTTGAAGCTGGTCGCATGGCTTTCGAAGCTAAGCTGGCCGAAAAATCAATGGGTGCGCATGCCAGTAGCCCGCTAACCTCATTTCTATCTTAATTCAAATCAATCATGTTTTCAGACGAATTAGAAAATATATCCTGGGAAGAAACAACCAAAACCATTTATGCTAAGACAGCAGCCGATGTGGAACGTGCCATTCAAAAGTCAAAAGATCAATTGTCGGTAGATGATTTTATGGCGTTGATTTCTCCTGCTGCCGAACCTTATTTGGAACAAATGGCGCAGCTTGGGCGCGACTTTACGCAAATGCGTTTTGGAAAAACGATCTCCATGTACGTACCCTTGTACCTGACCAATTCCTGCATGAATTCCTGTGTTTATTGTGGATTTCAGCACAGCAATCCCATTAAACGCATCATTCTTACCGAAGAGGAGATAATGAATGAACTGAAAGCCATAAAAGAAATTGGTCCATTCCAAAACCTGCTCTTGGTAACGGGTGAGAATCCGCGCGAAGCAGGTGTAGATTACATCGAAAAGGCCATTCGATTGGCAAAACCCATGTTCAACAATTTGTCCATCGAAGTGATGCCTCTCGCAACGGAAGAATATTCCCAATTGACACAAGCCGGACTTTTTGGAGTAGTTTGCTTTCAGGAGACCTACAACAAAGCCCGTTACAATGTCTATCATCCGCGTGGCATGAAATCGAAATTTGATTGGCGTGTGAATGGCTTCGACCGGATGGGACAAGCAGGCGTGCATAAAGTGGGCATGGGCGTATTAATCGGGTTGGAAGATTGGCGTACGGATGTTACCCTGATGGCCCACCATCTTCGGTACATGCAAAAGAATTATTGGAAAACGAAATACAGCGTCAACTTTCCCCGCATGCGCCCGTCTGAAAATGGACATTTCCAACCCAATGTTATCATGACTGATAAAGAATATGTACAATTGATGTTGGCCTTTCGCCTGTTCGACCACGATGTGGACATTTCTGTTTCTACCCGCGAAAACAAAGAGTTTCGCAATAACATCATTCCATTAGGTGTTACCTCCATGAGTGCCGGTTCCAAAACCGATCCGGGAGGTTATGCCACGTATCCACAAGCACTCGAACAGTTTGCCGTCAGCGATGAACGGACTCCACAAGCCGTGGAAAATGATATCCGCAAAAATGGTTACGAAGTTGTTTGGAAAGATTGGGACGGCTGCCTGCAAAATGATTTCGTGCAAAATGGACTTAATCCACAGTTGTTATGACACTCACACAGGTAGAAAAAGAAAGGTATAACCGACACATCATTACAACCGGTTTTGGCGAAGAAGGGCAGCTAAAGCTAAAAGCAGCTAAAGTGTTGGTCATTGGAGCCGGAGGGTTGGGTTGTCCGGTAATTCAATACCTGGTAGCAGCCGGAGTTGGTCAAATAGGTATTGTAGACGGCGACACGGTTTCACTATCGAACCTGCAAAGGCAGATACTGTACACCGAAGGGGAAATCGGACACCCGAAAGCTGCCATTGCAGCAGCTAAAATGAACGGATTAAATGCTTTGGCAGACATTCTGGTTTTTGACAAGTTCCTGACTGAAAAGTTTGCCGATCAATTATTTCCGCGTTACGATTTGGTTGTAGGATGCACCGATAATTACGACTCCAGGTATTTGATCGACAGGAAGAGCCGTGAACATAACATTCCCTTTGTGCATGGTGCAATTCGCGAGTTTGAAGGACAGTTATGTGTTCTTAATTACAACGGCAGTCCCACCTACTCCGATCTTTTTGGTGCCCAACCGGCAGAATTAGCAAGACCCGGAGGTGTAGTGGGTGCCATTCCGGGAATCATCGGCAGTCTTATGGCCATGGAGGCAATCAAAATCATAACCGGGCTTGGGAAAGTACATTCAGACAAACTTCTTTTGTTCAATGCACTGGACAATTCGTTTAATCAACTTTGTCTCAGTACGTGACAAAAATATTTTTTTATAACAACCCTGTAAGCTGAGGCGTCAAAATCTGATTTAAACAAATATATTTTTCCTTCCTTTTCTCTGGTTCGGTGCTACGCACCTTATAATTATCCTTTTTTTTATAATTCTACAAATGGTTCGCAACTACGTTGCTACAAGGTGCGTAGCACCGTACTATTTGTAGAAACGTTAAACAAAGAAAATAAAGGTGCG